>CAOKUK010000255.1 GCA_948472595.1 uncultured Eubacterium sp. | reverse complement strand
GATACGGTAATGGAAAATATCCGTTATGGGAAACTGGACGCCACGGATGATGAAGTGGTGGCTGCCGCCAAGCTGGCCAATGCAGATCAGTTTATCCGCCGTCTGCCTGAGGGCTACCATACCATGCTCACCGGGGATGGAGCCAATTTAAGCCAGGGGCAGAGGCAGCTTCTGGCCATCGCCCGGGCAGCCGTGGCAGACCCGCCCGTGCTGATTTTGGATGAGGCCACAAGTTCCATTGACACCCGTACGGAGCGGCTGGTGCAAGATGGCATGGATAAGCTGATGCAGGGCAGAACCACCTTTGTGATTGCCCATAGGCTGTCCACAGTCAAAAACAGCGACTGCATTATGGTTTTGGAAAAGGGCAGGGTCATCGAGCGGGGCACCCATGAGGAGCTGATTGGCCAGCAAGGCCGGTATTACCAGCTCTACACAGGCAAAGCGCCTGGGTTGGGCGCCGTGGCAGAATAAATAGCCAGAGGATGTATGGTATGGAAAATGAATAGGTTCAGCTCCCGATTGTCTGGGGCGCAGCTAGGAGCTTCCTGGAGAAGCCCGGATTTGACAGGTAGGATATTTTTTTATTTGCGTGCAACATTTTGGGAGGGAAAGCGCTCTTTAAATACAAGTGGGTTAGGAAAGGTGGTGAAAGCCTGGGGGAGCAGAGAGGCAGCTATGTTGGCAGAGACAGCAGATGGGAAAGAGAGGAAAAGGATGATGAAGGATATTGCGAGGAAAATCAGTTTATGCCTGTTGGCATGCGTTTTGGCGTTTACAAATGTGCAGACAGCTTTTGCAAAGACGAGCCTGCCTTCCTATGAGGCGGTCTTTACGCCGGCTGTGTTGGTGAAAGAAGTTACGGAGAGCACCACTTCCATTCCGGTGTATGTCTATGACGACACCACCCTTTATGTGATGAATGGAAGCAAGGCCATTTTCCAGAAGACTTATTCCAAGGAAGGGATAAAGACGGTGAAGATTAAGAAGCAGGCTGGCGGCAGCAAGCTGAAATTCTACCTTGTCACAAAGCGTACCGGCAAGAAGGGCAAGACAGTCACCAGGACAGTGGCGAAGCTTCCGGTCATTGCCCCGGAGAAATTTGACATCGCCCTGCGGGCGCCGAATCTTTGTAAATGCGTGCTTACGAATAAGAGTACGAAAATTAATGTGATAGGCTATAAGGGCACGACTCTTGTCATTAGTAACGGCAAAAAGACCATTAAGACCGTGACATACAAGAAAAATGGGGAAAAGAGAATCACCATACCGAAGCAGGCAGGCGGCACGCTGTATTTCTATACCAGGAAAGGCGGCTTGAGGAGCAGTGTGGTTTCCAGGGAGATCAAGGATGTGGTGGCTCCGAAGAAGCCGAAGCTGAAGGTGCAGGGCGGCGCCCTTTATGTTAAGGGGGAAATAGGGGCGAAGGTGTACTTTAAGGGGATGGATGGCTGGAGATATGCCGGGGCTGTATTAAGCAGCGCATGGCAGCGGATTGAGACGGGCGCAGACGGCGGGATAAAAACCTTTAAAGTGTATTTAAAGGATGCAGCCGGGAACAAAGGAAAGGCTGCGCAGGTGAAGAACCCGAATGCCGGCTTGCACCCAGAGCCCATAAGTTAATATTTTTGATTGCTTTGCGTGAATATTCCATTGCTGGAGTGATAACTCCCCAGGAGCTTGGCAAGGGCATTTTGCCTTTGCAAGTTTCTGGGGAGTTCTTTGTGCGTTGGAAGTGGAAAATATAAAAACAGGGTGCAACATTTTATAGGGGAACTGACTCTTATTAAATAAGGCGTTTCCTTCTATATAATAGATGCGGAAACGAAGAGACAAGGCGCTGGTTACAGAGCGGTGGAAAGGATTGCAAAAGAGGATAGGGATGTTTATGGAAAAAAGGGCGGGTTTTTATGCGAGATGGGCGGCATGTGCGGTGTTTGCCGGGATGGGGGCGGCGTTTTTGCTCTTTGCGGCGGGATATTTTCTGGAGCAGGGCAAGGAAAGCCCGGCAGAGTCAGCCGAGGCGGCAGCGTATTCTGACACGGGCGTAACTTATGAAGGCCTGTATGCGGCTTTTTCGGAAGTTTGGGCAAAGCGGGAGGAGATAGAACGTTTAAACAGCTTGTATGATAGTGATACAAGCTTGTGTGATGGCGAAATGACATGCGCCATGGAAGATATGCCGCAAGATGCGCCAAGTGTTGGGGTGGAAGGCGGCTCTGCGGATTTTGGGAAGACGAATCAGCAGGAGGCAGAGGTGGAGGAGGCGGATAGCCTGAAGAATGACGGAAGGTACCTTTACCGCCTGAGCGTGGCGGATGATTTTTACAAATACACCTATCGTTTTCTGCAGATTGCGGATACAAAGGGCGGGCTGGAAATCATCCATACATGGAAAGAGGCGGAGGGTGAGAGGATCCGAGACTTCTATGTATGGAAGGATACCTTGGTGCTGATATCTCAGGCGGAGCTTTCAGCAAAGCGGCAGCCCGAACAGGCGCTGGGGGACAGGAAGTATTTTATAATCGATGCCTATGATATCAAAGACCGTTCCAATCCCCAAAAGGGCCGCAGATTTACGGTAAAAGGGAGCTATAAGGGATCCAGGATTTCAGACGGATACCTCTATCTCTGGGGGGAGTGTGAAACAGCGAGGCCAGAGGCGCTTTCGGATTATGGCATGTATCTTCCGGAAGCTGACGGGGAGCCTTTTGCGCTGGATAAGATTTTCCTGCCTCCCAATAGCAGCCCGGCTTCTTATTTCATTCTGGCTTCTATGGATATGGAGCGTCTGGATGGCTTTACGGACACGAAGGCAATGGCGGCTTCCGGCTCCCATTATTATGTGAGCGGACAGAATATTTATATTATGGAAGGCAAATCGGCGGAAAAGTGCTGGGAGGAGGAAACCGATAACGCCAGCCTTTGGGGCGGAAATGCCCAATCCTTGGATGGCCTGTCCAGGCGTTGGGCGCAGGCGGCTCCAGGGTACCGCAGGTACAGCAACTGCACGGATATTTACCGCTACTCTTACCAAAAGGGGCAAATAGAGAAGCAGGCAGTGGGAAGGGTGAAAGGGGCTTTGACGGAGGATTTGGCTGTGAGCGAGTATCAGGGCAGCTTGCGCATCGTGACCGAGGTGAAGACCAAATATCGGAAAGAGGAAGCTGAGGCAAAGGCAAATAAGTTCCAGGATGGCCTTTTGGGGCGTCAGGAAGGGAAGCTTATGGGCAAAGCCCCCAAGGGCTACAAGTCCAGCGCCCTCTATGTGTTGGATGAGGATCTGAGGGTGACAGGCAGGATTGAGGACATCGCCAAAGGCGAAAGCCTCCATGGGGTGCGTTTTTTGGGGGAGCTTGGCTTTCTTGTGACATTCCGGGAAGTGGACCCTCTTTTTTCCGTGGACTTGTCCAATCCCTGGAATCCTAAGATTCTTGGGGAGTTAAAAGTCAGCGGCTTTTCCGATTACCTGCATGATTGCGGGGATGGCCTGCTTTTGGGGATTGGGAAAGAAGTAGACGCAGAAGGCAGGGAGGAATGCCTAAAGGTGTCCCTGTTTGATGTTTCCAATTTGTCCGATATCAAGGAGAAATCCAGGATTTTACTGGATGACAGCTATTTTTGGACGGAAGCGCTTGATGATTACAAGTCTGTTTTGGCAGATGTGGATAAGAACCTATATGGCTTTGCCATGGAAGGGATTGTTTCGGGGAAGGGCGGGGAAGACATTTACCAGCTTTTTTCCATTGAGGATGGGAAGCTGAGAAGGGGCGACAGCTTTTTCTGTGAGGATGATATTGGGGAAGGGAATTCCATATGGGATTTAGGGGATATGCGGGGAACTTATATCGACGACCGTTTTTTCCTTTCCTATGCCAGCGGCAGGATGGAAGAATACCGCTTAGCCGATGGCCAAAAGGCAGGGGAGGCCGTTCCGGATTGGGAGAAGTATGGGATAGAGAAAGTGTTTCAATAAAGCATGCAACATTTTCAGTGGCAAGCGGCTCTTAAAGGGTGAGGGAGAAGCTTAAGGCTGATAAAGTCCGCCAGAGGAGAGGACAGGTAAGTTTATGGAAGAATTTATGCAATATTACGAGAAGGTTTATCCGCAGCTATACCGTACCGCCCTGTTCTATATGCAGAACCGGCAGGAAGCGGAAGACGCAGTCCAGGATGCGGTGCTGGCAGCATATGAGAAGTTCCATCAGCTTCGGGACAGGGAGAAGTTCTCCCCATGGATTATGCGGATTCTGGTAAACCGGTGCAGGAGGCGCATGAAGTCCTGGTTCCGCAAGGAGAAGGACATTGGGGACATTTCCCCTTTGCAGGAAATGGAATTGTCAGAAGATCCGGATTTTGCCATGGCATCGGCAGTGAGACAGGTATTTGGGGAATTAAAGGAAGAGGAACGGGCCATTGTGGCCTTGTCAGTCTTTGGCGGGTACACCTGCGAAGTGATTGGTGGCATATTGGGCATGAACCAGAGCAATGTCCG
>CAOKUK010000254.1 GCA_948472595.1 uncultured Eubacterium sp. | reverse complement strand
AAGTAAGCCTGGGATGCTCTTACAGAGGCTCACCACCAGGGAGCCGGATGATGAGATGATTGAGGTGGGGATTGCCTCCGTGGAGGCGGTGTTTGACTGGAAAGGCTATGTGGAAGGCTTAAGGGGAGGGCGCAAGGGAACGCCCGGGAGAGAATCATGACATGGGCAGGCGCATTGCAGTATGGGGGGAAGGCGCTGCGGGAGGCAGGCATCCCCGATTTTGGGATAGACGCATGGTATCTGTTGGAATATGCCTGCAGGATTGACAGGAGCTATTATTACCTCCATGCCAGGGAGGAGATGGAAGAAGAAGGGTTCCATGCCTACCAGCTCCTGCTGAGGAAGCGCATGGAGCGGGTGCCTCTTCAATATATCACGGGGGTGCAGGAGTTCATGGGGCTGGAATTCAAGGTGAATTCTCATGTGCTGATTCCACGCCAGGACACGGAGACGTTGGTGGAGGAGGCCTTGAAAGTATTGGAGCCTGGGATGTCCGTGCTGGATTTGTGCACAGGATCCGGCTGCATCATCGTCAGTCTGGTGAAATGCGCAAAGGGAAAGGTGTGCGCAGCCGCCAGCGACATTTCCAAGCAGGCCCTTTTGGTGGCGAAGGAAAATGCGAAGAGCCATCAGGCGGACGTCACCCTTATCCGCAGCGACTTGTTCCGGCAGATTGCCGGGACCTTTGACCTGATTATTTCGAACCCCCCTTATATCCCCACGGGCGACATTCCCACCCTGATGCCGGAGGTTCGGGAGTTCGAGCCGGTAGAGGCGCTGGACGGGGAAGGGGACGGCCTTTCCTTCTACCGCAGGATTATAAGGGAATCCCCCCGGTTCTTAAACCCCAACGGATACCTCTATTTTGAGGTGGGGCATGACCAAGGAGGGCGCGTGGCTTTCCTGATGGAGGAGGGGGGCTTCCGCAACATAAAAGTTATCAAAGATCTGGCAGGCCATGGCCGCGTAGTCTGCGGCAACCTCCCAGCAGTCGTTTAGCAAGCTTTCATGGATAAAGAACAATAGGAATGGAGGAACCCATGTTTGACAAATTAGAAGATATCCTTCTTAGGTTTGAGGAGATTATGAACCAGCTCAGCGAGCCGGGCGTGGCCAACGATGCAGGGCGTTTCCGCAAGCTGATGAAGGAGCAGAGCGACCTGGCTCCCATAGTGGAGGCCTATAAGGAATACAAGCAGGCAAAGCAGGGCATTGAGGATTCCCTTGCCATGCTGGAGGAGGAGAGCGATGAGGAAATGCGCGAGCTTGCCAAGGAGGAGCTGAATGAATCCAAAGAGAAGGTGGAATCCCTGGAAGGCCAGCTGAAAATCCTGCTCTTGCCCAAGGACCCGAATGACGACAAGAACGTTATCGTGGAAATCCGCGCAGGCGCAGGCGGGGATGAGGCAGCCCTGTTTGCGGCGGAGATTTACCGCATGTACGTGCACTATGCGGAGGGCAGGCGCTGGAAGGTGGAGACCATGGAGTGCGAGGAAATCGGCATTGGCGGCATGAAGAACGTGACCTTCATGATTTCCGGGCAAGGCGCATATTCCGTGATGAAGTATGAATCCGGGGTGCATCGCGTGCAGCGCGTGCCGGAGACAGAATCCGGCGGGCGCATCCACACCTCCACCATTACGGTCGCCGTGATGCCGGAGGCGGAGGAAGTGGATGTGGTCATTGACGAGAAGGATATCCGCATCGACGTGATGCGGGCGTCCGGCAATGGCGGCCAGTGCGTCAACACCACGGACTCCGCCGTGCGCCTGACCCACTACCCTACGGGGATTGTCATTTACAGCCAGACGGAGAAGTCCCAGCTCCAGAATAAGGATAAGGCCTTTGCGCTGCTCCGGGCAAAGCTCTACGATATCGAGTGCCAGAAGCAGCACGATGCAGAAGCGGAGGCCAGGAGGAGCCAGATTGGCACCGGCGACCGCTCCGAGAAGATCCGCACCTACAACTTCCCCCAAGGTCGGGTGACAGACCATCGGATTAACCTGACGCTCTATAAGCTGGATAAGGTTATGGATGGGGATATCCAGGAAATCGTGGACGCCTGCATTGCAGCCGACCAGGCGGCGAAGCTAAGCAGCTTTGAGGATAGGGCGTAAAAGCCTGCCATTGTGGTAATCGGATAAAGATAGGAGAAAGACAGTCTGGGACAGCTTCATGGACTGTCTTTTCCCTCTTATCCCTTATTCAACCATTATTTCTTTTATTGAAATCTTCCTAATTTTATTGGAATATGCAAACATCAGAATCTCGTAAACTATGATAAAGGAAGCAAGCGAAAGAAACATAACCGGGACATCAAACTGATAAGCGGGAACGTTCGCCATATCTTTAAATACAATGTCTACCATAATTCTGAGCAATGTGTACTGGTACACGGTTCCGATTAGGAAGCCGATATAAGAGATTGGCCTGTATCCGCCGAGAATCGCCCTGCAGCATTCTTTCTGTGAATAGCCGAAAACCCTCATCATAGCGATTGTTTTTGTATTTCCTTTTATTACTGTCGTAACAGCAAGAAATAATGTGGTGAATGCCAAGGTAAGGCCAATTATGAGCATCATTGCCCCCATCATTTCACTGGACAAATCTTTCATGCTGAATGACATCTGGGTCATGGCAGAAAAACAAAACGAAGCAAAAAGGATAAAAAATACAAGCGCCTTTTTCGATTTCAAGGTATTCTTTTTTAATTCCTCTAGGAAGGAAATTCCTCTGCTTTTTTCAGTTTTGCCTTTCGGTGGCGCAGGCGTAGCTTGCAAGCCGTCTTTCAGGAGCGGCAATGCGGGCTGGCGCAATTTGCGCCAAGCGTAACCTATGGAAAGCATCGTAAAAAACATGGTCGGCAATGCCACGAAATAAAGCAAAATAATCGGATGAAAGTGCATTGCAATCTCTGGAAGCGCGTTATCTTCGTTTTGCAAAGCATAAAACCTTGGCATGAGAAGAAATGCCCCGCCGACACCGATTGCAGTTC
Source organism: uncultured Eubacterium sp. (assembly GCA_948472595.1). GTDB lineage: Bacteria > Bacillota > Clostridia > Lachnospirales > Lachnospiraceae > Petralouisia. The sequence continues at coordinate 1,555 of CAOKUK010000254.1, read as the reverse complement.
CAATAAATGCGCTGATTCCAAATACCCAGAAGTTTTTTGCGACTTTTAGGTTTGAATAGCCCAAAGCCTTCAAGATACCAAGTTCTTTCTTGTGGGTATCGATATAATGCTTAATGTAAAACATCAGCATGACAACGGAGGTCATCCATAAACAGCCGCCGCTTACAAGGCAGACAACCTTGGCCGTCGATACCTGAGCGTTATAAAAAATCATAGACAATTCTGTAGTTATTTCACGTTCAATAGACTGGAGATCCAAATAAAAGTTCAAGAACATTGTGCATATGAGCACGGCACAGCAGGATATAATAGAGATGCCAATGAGTCTTGAAGCGTTTTTGATTCCGATAAGCATGCCATCACCATCCAATCTCATAAGCGGTCTTTTGCGCTTCGTTTTGGTAAATATCCGATATTTTGCCGCTGTTCATCTTGATGACCGTTTTAGCCATTTCTGCAATATTCGAATTGTGCGTTACCATTACGACCGTAAAGCCATGCTTATTTTTTAGCTTGCAGATATAATCAAGCACCTGCCGGCCTGTCAGCTCATCTAATGCGCCGGTCGGCTCATCAAGGAACAATGTCTTGGGCTTTTTCGCCAATGCCCTTGCGACTGAAACCCTTTGCTGCTCACCGCCTGAAAGCTCGCTTGGATATTTATGTATTTTTTCTCCAAGTCCGACTGCCTCGATTATGCCCTTATAGTCTTTATTGCTTGCTAAATCTGCGCCCATTTTCACATTTTTTTCAACGTCCATGTTTGGCAGCAGATAATACTGCTGAAAGATAAACCCGACATTTTCTTTTCGAAATGCGGTCAATTCGTTGTCGGAAAGAGCCGTTATATCCGTTGTATCGTAATACACTTTACCGCTGTCAGGGCGTTCAAGACCCGAAATCACATGCAAAAAAGTGGACTTTCCGGAACCTGACGCGCCGAGAATAACCACAAAATCCCCATCTTCAATCTTAAGGCTGATTCCCTTTAATATTTGGGAGCGGCTTCCTCCGTTCCCATATGATTTTTTAATGTTTTTGGCTTCAATCACAGTTTTCACTCCTTTATGTTTTTTAAAATGCTCGTAAATACCTCTGTAATCATCGAGCTGATTTCCGTGTCCGTAAAGCGGCACATTTGGGTGGCGCAAAGCGTTGCGATGCCGTGCGTATAGATCCAGAGGTGACGGTATAGCTTTTTCGCTAGAGGTTCACTGATTCCGTAATCTTCTTGAATTGACAAGAGGATTTCCCCATAGCTTTCCTCTATCAATGGGAGCACTCCTGATAAATCAGGTATTTGCGGCTGCTCTGTCATGAATAGGAGTTGGAAGAGTTTTGGCTCATTGATAGAAAAGAGAATGTATTGCGTTCCCACCCCCTTAAAAGGGCGTTCCTCCATCAAACCCTTATGGACATATTCCTGATACAGCTTTTTCGCAGCTTCAATCACGGCTTGCTGAACTTCTTCCATATTTTTGAATACAGTAAAAATCGGCCTTGCTGAACTGCCGAGGCGTATTCCCAATTCCCTGGAGGTCAAAGTTTCAAATCC
>CAOKUK010000253.1 GCA_948472595.1 uncultured Eubacterium sp. | reverse complement strand
TGCTTTAATTTCTGCAGGGAATCTTTTCCTTTGGCTGTGAGGGTGTTCTCAACCAGGCAGTTTTCCTGGTACAACAGCGCAATCACCTGCAGGATGTGGAGCTTCATGCAAAAAGGGGCGCAGGCGGAGGGGCTATGGGAAAGCATTACGATTTCCTGCAGATGGGAGAACAGCTGCCTGCGGCTCTCTGGCAAAAGCCCCGGGCAGGAGGTGGGCAGCAGCAGTGCCCCGCTGGTAATCGGCCGGATGAAATTGTGCTGGCAGGTATCGTACAGCGCAAAGTCCAAGAAGTCGGGATGGAAGACAATGGCATGGTGCAGGGATTCCCCGGTGGATTTCACTTCATGCAGCTCGCCGGAATTGATGAAGCAGAATTCTCCGGCGCTCAGCGCAAAGGGTTCCCCACATATGGTCAAGTGAAGCGTCCCATATTCTGCGTAAATCCATTCCATCTCCTTGTGCCAGTGCTGGGATACGGAAAAGAGCCCCTCTTTGTCCTGGTGGGAATACACTTGGAGCGGGAAGACGGGGGTTCCGTGGGCGCCTTCTTCATAAGCTTGGGGCATGTGGCTCACCTCGCTTCCTTTCTGTGAAAATAGTTAAAATTGTGTTATTATCGGTTAAAATTATGCAAGCAAGGAAGGCTTTTTTCCAGTATACTGGAACCACCGAAGAAAAACAAGAAGAGAGGCGGAAAAAAATGGCGGAAAAAAAGGCAAAAGAACAATGGTGGAAAAACAGTGTGGCATACCAGATATACCCCCGCAGCTTCTGTGACAGCAATGGGGATGGAATCGGCGATATCAATGGCATTCGCGCAAAGCTGTGGTATCTGGCCAAGCTTGGGGTGGATGTGATTTGGCTCAGCCCGGTCTACAGGTCCCCCAATGCGGACAACGGCTATGACATATCCGATTATTATGGGATAGCGCCGGAGTACGGCACGATGGAGGACATGAAAGCCCTGATTCAAGAATGTGAAAATTGTGGCATCAAAATCATCATGGACCTTGTGGTGAACCATACTTCGGATGAGCATCCCTGGTTTGTGGAAGCCAAGAAGTCCAAGGACAGCCCTTACAGGGACTATTATATCTTTCGGGAAGGCAAGGCAGGCGGCCCGCCCAATGGGCTGAAATCTTGCTTTGGCGGCAGCGCCTGGGAATATTCCGAGGAAACGGGAGAGTATTATCTGCATCTCTTCCATAAAAAGCAGCCAGATCTGAACTGGGAGAATGAAGCGATGCGCAAAGAAATCTGGCGCATGATGAATTGCTGGATTGACATGGGCATCGGCGGCTTCCGAATGGATGTGATTGATAAGATTGGGAAAGTCCCAGACCAGGAGATTGTGGAAAACGGGCCGAAGCTCCATGCATACCTCCAGGAGATGCACAGGGAGACCTTTGGGGGCAAAAACCTGATGACCGTGGGGGAGTGCTGGGGGGCGGATACCGAGAATGGGATTTTGTATTCCGACCCAGAGAGGAAGGAGCTGGACATGATTTTCCAGTTTGAGCATATTGAGCTGGATCAGGCGCCTGGGAAGCAGAAGTGGGATTTGCAGCCCCTTAATCTGAAATGCCTGAAGCAGTCCTTCGCAAAGTGGCAGGAGGCATTGGGCGAAAAAGGGTGGAACAGCCTGTTCTGGGACAACCATGACCTCCCAAGGATTGTCTCTCGCTGGGGGAATGACAAGGAATACCGGGTGGAATCTGCAAAGATGCTGGCAACGCTGCTCCACGGAATGAGGGGAACCCCTTACATCTACCAGGGGGAAGAAATCGGCATGACCAATTATCCCTTTACAGGCGTTGGGGATTTGATGGACGTGGAGTCTATCAACATGTACTGGGAGCGGAAGCGGATGGGGTATCCAGAAGGAGACATCCTGAAATCCCTCCGCACAAAGGCCAGGGACAATGCCAGAACGCCTATGCAGTGGGACGGCGGCCATGAGGCAGGGTTCACAGAAGGGACTCCTTGGTATACGGTAAACCCCAATTATACGGAAATCAACGCCAAGCAATCCTTAGAGGATCCAGATTCCATTTTCTATTATTACCAAAGGCTCATCAGCCTTCGGAAGGAACAGCCAATCCTCGTATATGGAGACTTTGAGCTGCTCTGCCCGGAAGATGGGAAGGTTTTTGCCTACACAAGGGAATGGGAAGGAGAAAAATGGCTGGTCGTATGTAATTTTTACAAGGAGCCGGCAGGCTTTTCCTATCCGGGAGAGGGCAGGCCAATCCTGTCAAATTATGGGCAGGATTCTCTGGTGCAGTTAGGCAAAATGGAATTGCGCCCCTATGAAGCGGTTATTTTTGAAATCCGATAAAAGATGCTATTGACTTTTTCCAGCCTTCCGTTTAAGATACTATTAAGCAAAAATAAAGCTGATTTAACTAAATGATTATTTAATTTAAGCGAGAGGTGGAAGATTGGGAATTCAATACGAAGAAAACAGGAAAATTTTTAAGCTGGACACAGACAATACGACTTATGCCATCGCCCTCACCCCGGAGGGCTACATAGGACATGCCTATTATGGCCCCCGCCTGCGGGAATTTGGCGGCGCATACCGCCTGCGCACAGCGGAAGCGCCCTTTACGCCCTCTGTCAACAAAAGGGAGAAGTCGGCCTTCTTGGACTGCTTTCCGGCAGAATACCCCACAGGCGGGATTGGGGACTACCGGGAAAGCTGCTTAGACGTTAGGAACGGGCAGGGCTCCCTGGGGGCGGAGCTGTTCTACCGCTCCCATCGGATTGAGCAGGGCAAGCCGGCCTTAGAAGGGCTCCCGGCGTCCTTTGGGGCGGCAGGGGAAGTGGAGACGCTGCATCTTTTCTGCGAAGACCCAATCCTGGGGCTTCGGGTGGAGCTTTTGTATTCCGCCTTTCCCAAAGAGGATGTGATTGCAAGGAGCGCTAAGATATCCAATGCGGGCCGCCAGCCGTTGCGGCTGGAAAAAGCCTACAGCGCCTGCCTGGACATGGACAGCCAGGACTTTGAGATGATTACCCTCTGCGGCTCCTGGGCGCGGGAACGCCATATCCAAAGGCGCAGGATAGGCTATGGCCGCCAGAGGGTCTCTTCCCTGAAGGGCGAGTCCAGCCACCAGGAGCATCCATTTTTGGCGCTCGCTTCCCCAGGCGCCACCCAGGAGCAAGGGGAAGTGTTTGCCATGCATTTTGTGTATTCCGGGAATTTTATCGCCCAGGCGGAGCTGAGCCAGTATGACCAAGTGCGCATGGTGATGGGCATCCATGGGGAGGAATTTTCCTGGAAGCTGAACCCCGGCGAATCCTTCCAGGCGCCGGAGGCAGTCTTATGCTATTCAGCGGAAGGCTTAGGCAAGATGACCCGCTCCTTCCATGATTTTTACCGGGACCATATGATACGAAGCCCCTATAAATACAAGAAGCGTTCAGTTCTAATCAACAATTGGGAAGCCACCTATTTTGACTTTGACACGGAAAAGCTTTTGGCCATTGCCAAAGAGGCGAAAGCCAGGGGCATCGAAATGCTGGTGATGGATGACGGCTGGTTTGGCAAACGGAACTGGGACGACAGCTCTCTGGGGGACTGGCAGGTGAACTTGGAAAAGCTGACAGGCGGGCTGCCGGATTTGGTGCGGAAGGTCAATGAAATCGGCTTGGAGTTCGGCATTTGGTTTGAGCCGGAGATGGTTTCCCCGGATTCGGATTTGTACCGGGCTCACCCGGACTGGGCAATCCAAATCCAAGGCAGGGAGGCGACCTTAAGCCGCGCCCAATATGTGCTGGATCTGTCCCGTAAGGAAGTGCGGGACTATGCCTATGAGTGCGTGGCAAGCATCCTGCGCAGCGCCCCCATTTCTTATGTGAAATGGGATATGAACCGCCAGCTCTGCGACATGGGGAGCGGCAGCCTCCCGCCCGACCGGCAGCAGGAGCTGTTCCACCGCTATGTGCTGGGATTGTATGAGATGCAGGAAAGGCTGGTGACGGAATTCCCCCAGCTTTTGCTGGAGAACTGTTCCGGCGGAGGAGCCAGGTTTGACCCGGGGATGCTCTACTACAGCCCCCAGATCTGGTGCTCCGATGATACGGACGCCATTGAGCGCCTGCGGATTCAGGAAGGGACGGCCTTAATTTACCCCCTTTCTGCCATAGGCGCCCACGTCAGCGACTGCCCCAACCATGCGGTCGGCAGGTCCACCCCCTTTGCCACAAGGGGGCATGTGGCTCTGGCAGGGGCGTTTGGCTATGAGCTGGACATTACGAAGATTCCAGAGGAGGAGCGGGCGCAGATACCAGGCCAGATAGAGACCTACCATAAATATGAGCCTTTAATGCACAGCGGGGATTATTACCGCCTCCTTTCCTGGACAGACCAAAAGCCTTTCGACTGCTGGATGGTGGCGGCCAAGGACGGCTCCGAGGCGCTTGTGACTTACGTGCAGGTTTTAGGCGCTGCCGGCAGGCGCAGCAAGCATATTTTCTTAAAAGGCCTGCAGCCAGACGCCAGGTACCGGCTGGAAGGCACCCAGGAAGCGTAGATCGGAAGAGCACACGTC
>CAOKUK010000252.1 GCA_948472595.1 uncultured Eubacterium sp. | reverse complement strand
TTGTTGAGTGTCGAGAGTGTGACTGGAGTTCAGACGTGTGCTCTTCCGATCTGGCAATCAGCCTTTGAGCCTCTTTGATGGAATGGACGCCCATGACCGCAATATAGGTCAAAAGCCCCAGCATGCCCAAAATCATAATGGACGTGCCGCTGGAGGTATAATAGAAGAAAATATCCACAGCCAGCCCCACAATGCAGAGCATGACACAGCCCAAAAGGATGCGAAGCTGTTTATTCCACCCTACGGTGCGCCATTCCCGGAAGGACATCAACAGAAATACAAAAATCACATACGCCAATGCGATATGATTTACCGGCACGGTCTGGCGCAAATCAGCAATCCCCAAAACCTGAAAGCTCAATGAAAAAATAGATGCGGCAATGCTGGCCATGCAAGCCCAATCCCACCATAAGCTGTCTTTTGTGGAAAACAATTCCCGGGAATATAAGAGAAACGGAACCATCACCAGCATCTGCGCCAAAAACGGAACTGCGGACAGCGCAATGGACCCTGGGAAAAGCAAGGACAGCAGGGACATATCCGTCAGCTTCCAAACCCCGACATTGATGGCGAACATCCCCAACATAAACAGGCTTCGTTTGCTCTGGGAGCTGCGGTAAATAAACAAGGTCAAAAACACAAAGACAACACCCAGGAAAATTGCCAGAAAGCTTAAGAAAAACGCCAGGAAATCCCGTTCCAGAATCCCCAGCCAAATGCTGTATTTCGAGCCGGCATAGAAATCCGGGACAATGCCGCAAGAGGTCTTGTACACAGGACGCAGCTCAATCCGGATCCTTTTCCCGCTATCTTCCGGGTAAAAATTCAGCACATTCCAGTTATTTCCCGGCGTCCGGCCAAAAAGGTTGCCTGCATCCGGGCGCAGCTTATAGATGATCTCATCCTCCCTATAGACTTCCACGTTCTGGTGTATCGTATAGAATACAATGGCCTTGCCTTCCTTCGGGATTTCCGGCAGGCGCAGGATGTACACGTCCTTGACCCCCACAGGCGCATCCTTATCCTCTGACGAGATATGCCTAAACTCTGTCACGTTCCGAAAGCCGCCATCCTCCTGCCCTGGCGATATGTCATCCTTTGCATACTTTACCAAATAAGCAAAGAAAGCGACTGCCAGCGCCATTATGACAAAGTATAAAATATGTATTGCCTTTTTTAACTTTCTAAATTGCAAATCCATCCTTTTCTCTTCCATCTCTATAAGCCTCTTTTCAGAGCCAACCAAATTCACCACGAATCCCCCAACAAAAACTGCCCCATCACATAATTGCTGACAGAAATGCCCTCCTCTGTCAAGAACACCCGCCCACACTGCTGCGCCAGCAGGCCTTGCCGCACCAAACCTTTTATGGCGGCGCCATAAATCCCTTCCAATTCTATGCCAAAATTCTCCCGGAATTCCTCCCGGGAGATTCCCTCCGCCATCCGAAGCCCCAAAAACATAAACTCTTCCATCTGCTGCTTCTTATCCAGCCAGAGAATAGAGCGGATGGGATAGCCGCCATGGCCGCCTTGCAACAACGCTCCCAAATCCCCATAGTTTCCTTCCAGATAATCCTTTAGGATTTCCGTATTGGAAAAACGGATGCCGTTTAGAAGGGAGGCGCTTCCAAGCCCTAAGCCCAGGTAGGAAATCCGGCGCCAATAGCCCAGGTTATGGCGGCATTCCCGGCCTGGCCTGGCGTAGTTGGAAATCTCATAGCGCCTGTAGCCCTTTTCCCCCAGCATCCGGCAAGCCATGACATACATTTTGCGCTCTGACTCCTCATCCGGCAGGAACCTGGGGCTGTCCCCCCGCTCCCGCCTCTGCTCGTCCTCACCGTATAGCGCAAAAAAGGGGGTTCCTTCTTCAATCATCAGGCTGTAGGCAGAAACGTGTTCCGGCCTAAGCTTTATGACGCATTCCAGGGTATCCATCCAGTCCCGCACCCTCTGGCCAGGAAGCGCGGACATAAGGTCAATATTGATATTCTCAAAGCCTGCCTTCCGCGCCAAATCATAGCCCACTAAGAATTCCTCATAGGTGTGGATCCGGCCAAGGAGCCTTAGCTCCTCATTATGTGCGGACTGAAGGCCTATGCTGAGGCGGTTGATGCCTGCCGCTTTGTATTGCAGGAGCTTTTGCCAGTCCAAGGTGCCAGGGTTGCATTCTATGGTGATTTCGGCGTCAGGAGCCAAAGGGAAGCTTCGGCGCACGGTTTCCAGAATCTGCGCCGTCTGTGCGCCGGGAAGGATGGAAGGGGTGCCGCCGCCAAGGAACACGGATATGACCTGATATCCCTGTAGGGGGCGGGATTTCTCCTGGATTTCCTGGAGCAGGGCTGCCAAATACCGGGTGCGGATGGGCTCTTGGGCCGGCATCGACAAAAAATCACAGTATTGGCATTTTCTGATGCAGAAAGGGATGTGGATGTAAAGCTCTAGCGGGGATGGCGTCATAGGGGGCGGGCTCCTTTTCTTTCAGGGTTATTTATTATCCAGCTTCAGGACGCTCATGAAGGCCTTCTGGGGGATTTCTACGTTCCCGATTTGGCGCATGCGTTTCTTGCCTTCCTTCTGCTTCTCCAAAAGCTTGCGTTTCCGGGTAATGTCGCCGCCATAGCATTTGGCCAGCACGTCTTTGCGCATGGCTTTGACTGTTTCCCGGGCGATGACCTTGCTGCCGATGGCCGCCTGGATGGGGATTTCAAACAGGTGGCGGGGGATTTCTTCTTTTAGCTTCTCACACATTTTCCTGCCCCGTTCATAGGCCGTGCTGTTGTGGACAATGAAGGAGAGGGCGTCTACCTCCTCGCGGTTGATAAGGATGTCCAGCTTCACTAATTCAGAGCGGGTGTAGCCCTTCATTTCATAGTCGAAGGAGGCGTAGCCCCGGGAGCGGGATTTCAGCGCATCGAAGAAATCGTAAATGATCTCGTTCAGGGGCAGCTCGTATTTCAGGAGGGCGCGGGTTTCCTCCATGTATTCCATGCTGATGTAGGTGCCCCGGCGTTCCTGGCATAAATCCATGATAGCGCCTATGAACTCGCTGGTCACCATAATCTCGGCGCTGACCACAGGCTCTTCCATGTAATCAATCTCCGCAGGGTCTGGAAGGTTGGAGGGGTTGGTCAGCTCAATGACCTCCCCGTTGGTCTTGTGCACCTTATAGATTACGCCGGGAGCTGTGGTCACCAAATCCAGGTTGTACTCCCGCTCTAGGCGCTCCTGGATAATCTCCAAATGAAGCAGGCCCAGGAAGCCGCACCGAAAGCCAAAGCCTAAGGCAATGGACGTCTCCGGCTCAAACTGGAGGGCGGCATCATTGAGCTGGAGCTTTTCTAAAGCGTCCCGCAAGTCGGGGTATTTGGCTCCGTCTGCCGGATACATGCCGCAGTATACCATGGAGTTCACCTTTTTGTAGCCTGGCAGAGGCTGTGCGCAGGGGCGGTCATTATCTGTCACGGTATCGCCGACTTGCGTGTCCCGGACGTTCTTTAAGCTGGCTGTGATGTATCCTACCATGCCGGCAGAGAGCTCCTCGCAGGGGATGAACTGGCCAGCGCCGAAATACCCCACTTCCACCACCTCCGCAACTGCGCCTGTGGCCATCATGCGGATGCTCGTCCCAGCCTTCACCCGGCCTTCCATAATGCGGCAGAAGACAATGACCCCTTTGTAGGAATCGTATAGGGAATCGAAAATCAGCGCCTTTAAGGGGTTCTTTGGGCTTCCGCCCGGGGCGGGTATTTTCTCTACAATCTGCTCCAAGACCGCTTCGATGTTCAAGCCTGTTTTGGCGGAAATCTGGGGTGCGTCCTGAGCCTCTAAGCCGATGACGTCCTCAATCTCATCAATGACCCGCTCCGGCTCAGCGCTTGGCAAATCAATCTTATTGATGACCGGGAGCACGTCCAAATCGTGGTCTAAAGCGAGGTAGACATTCGCCAGGGTCTGGGCTTCGATGCCCTGGGCCGCATCCACTACCAGGATTGCCCCATCGCAAGCCGCAAGGCTCCTGGACACCTCATAATTGAAATCCACATGGCCCGGGGTATCGATTAAGTTGAAAATGTATTCCTCGCCGTCTTTGGACTTATACACGATGCGGACGGCTTGGGCCTTGATGGTAATCCCCCGCTCCCGCTCCAACTCCATATTGTCCAGCACTTGAGCCTGCATCTCGCGGCTGGTCAAAAGGCCGGTTTTTTCGATAATGCGGTCAGCCAATGTGGATTTTCCATGGTCTATATGTGCAATGATGCAAAAATTCCTGATTTTACTTTGGTCAAATGATTCCATTTTCCTTCCATCCTCCTAATATTCTATTGGTATGGCTGCATTGCAATTAAGGGGCTGTTCATCTTTTAGATTATAATATATTATGCTGTGAGATACAATCATAATTTTGCGGGATTCTCCGCCTGCGGCGAGTCGCTTCAGCGACATAATTCCTTTCTGCCGCAGTGCGATCCTTGCGGAGCGTTTTTATTTCATAGGACGCAATTTCCCATGAATCAGAACCACCGGCTTAGCCGGTGGTTTGCTCACGCCCTATAAGGGCTT
>CAOKUK010000251.1 GCA_948472595.1 uncultured Eubacterium sp. | reverse complement strand
GCATATTCAATCTGGTTATTGAAAAATTCGCCGAAAGCCCTCATCTGTTTTGTGGCTTTTGCTGTATTGACAACAGTCACCAAGCCATTCAGCTTGGCGTCATTTTCCTCCTCCACTTCCTTCACGGATTTCATGACGTCTGAAAGCTTGCCCACGCCGGATGGCTCAATCAGAATCCGTTCTGGGTGGAAGCGCTCCATCACCTCGCGCAGGTTCTTTCCGAAATCCCCCACCAGGGAGCAGCAGATACATCCAGAATTCAGCTCGCTGATTTCAATTCCGGAGTCCTTTAGGAACCCGCCGTCTATGCCGATTTCCCCAAATTCGTTCTCAATCAGCACCACCTTCTCGCCCTGGAATACGTCTTCCAGCATTTTCTTGATGAAGGTGGTCTTCCCAGCGCCCAAAAAGCCTGAAATAATGTCTATCTTTGTCATGGCTATTCCCTCCTGTTTTCCAATCCTATACTTATATTCTTTGCTTTATATTCTTTGCTTTATATTCTTTGCTTCTTCCAATAGTTCTGCCTGCTTTCATTCCAGCGGTTTTTGGCAAGTGACCACGCCCTTCTCCACCAAAAACGCCGGATGGTAAGAAAGCTTGGCCTTTCGGAGGCCTTCCGCCCCGGTGTCCTCTTCCCGGTTCACATACTGGTAGTCCTGCGCCTCGTGGGTGACAAACTGCTGGTTAATCATAGGATATGCTCCCTGGATTTCTGCAAATGCCTTTTCAATATGCACCACAAAGGTGTCCGAATTCAGGGGCTCCCCGATGGTAAAGGCAATCACCTCGCCCTCCGGCCTGGCGCGCAGCAGCCCGCCCCTTAGCTTCAGCTCCCCAAACAGCCGGAGCGCATTCAATGTCACGCACATCTCCGCCCGCTTTTCCTCATCTTCTTCACACCCTGCCTCCCCCCTCCATTTCAACGCCATCTGGAAGCACTCCTCTGCATTCCCCTCCTGTATGGATTCATACACCCAGTCTGGGTTGCTTTCCTTAAACTTATTGATGTGGTTTCGTTTCCCGTGGAGCTTCTTGCCCGCCAAGGTGGTGAGCTTTTCCGTCTCATACACATAATCTGCAGAATCCCTGTCATAGGCAATCTGGAATTTCCCAGGATACCAGCCGTCCAGCAGCTCAAATTCCTGCCTCTGCACCAGGTGCATCCGCAGCGCATCCCCATGGCCCTCAAACCATTCTATTAGGGCGTCCATCGCCTTATGCGCCTGCTCGGGCTCCCCTGCCGGGAATGTGACGCTTGTCTCTCCCTCATCGGAGTAACCCCGGAACACCAGCGCATCCTCCACCACTGCAAAATCTGTCGGGTACTTCCTGCTCCACAGATAAATATTTGGGAAAATCAGCTCACAGCTTCGGTATGTCTTTTTCTCCAGATATCTGTCAATGAGTTCCCTGTCTTCCAGCTCTATTTTCTTAAATGCTATTTCCATATATCTCCTATCCGGCAAATTTCTCTCATTGCCCTTCTGACACTCCCCACAGCGAAAGCAGGGGGATTCTTGTTTCTGCCATTGCCACATTGGCTGATGCCTTACGGTATCTCCATGTCTTACACAGTGTCCATGCTATCCCGCAAACTGCATCCGGTACAGCCTCGCATAAATCCCATCCTTTTCCAATAGCTCTTTATGGGTTCCTTCCTCTTCAATTCCCGTATCGGTCAGCACCAGGATTTTCTCCGCATTCCGAATAGTGGAGAGCCGGTGGGCAATCACAAAGGTCGTCCGGTTTTTAGCCAGCTTCTCCAAAGATTCCTGCACCACCCGCTCGCTTTCATTGTCCAGCGCCGAAGTGGCCTCGTCAAAAATCAGGATGGGCGGGTTCTTCAGGAAGACCCGGGCGATGGACAGCCTCTGCTTCTGGCCGCCGGACAGCTTTACGCCCCGCTGCCCGATATCCGTGTCATAGCCATTGGGAAGCGCCATGATGAATTCATGGGCGTTGGCATTTTTGGCAGCCTCCACCACCTCTTCCCGGCTGGCGCCTGGCTTCCCATAGCGGATGTTGTCTAAGACGGTGCCCACGAACAGGTACACGTCCTGCTGCACAATCCCTACTTGGCTGCGCAGGCTCTTTAAGGTCACCTTGCGGATATCCTTCCCGTCAATCTTCACCGCCCCGCTGCTCACGTCATAGAACCGGGGGATTAGGCTGCATAGGGTGCTCTTCCCTGCGCCGGAGGAGCCCACCAGCGCCATATAGGAGCCGGCCTCCACCTCCAGGTTGATGTGGTTCAGCACGGTCTCCGTGTTCTCCTCGTAATGGAAGGACACATTGTCAAAAGAAATGTCGCCCTTTACGTCTTTGAGCTCCACAGCTCCCGGGCGGTCTGCGATATCCGGCTCGATGGCCATCATTTCCATAAACCTCTCATATCCAGTATACCCATTTTGAAACTGTTCCGTAAAATTAATTAATTTTTTTACCGGCTCTGTGAAGGTATTGATATAGAGGAGGAACGTCACCAAGTCCGCCACCGCCACCTGCCCGTCCGTAATCAGGGCTGCGCCCGCCACCAGCACGGCGATGGTAATCAGCGTGGTCAGCGCCTGAAGCCCGGAATGGTAGCCGGCCATATAGACATAGCTGTTCTTCTTGGCTGCCAAAAAGCCCTGGTTGCCTTCCTCAAATTTCTCCGTCTCCACGGCCTCGTTGGCGAAGGACTTCACTACCCGGATGCCGGACAGGTTGTCCTCAATCTGGCTGTTAATCTCCGCAATCTTCACCCGGTTGCGCTTAAAGGCCCGCTTCATCTTCCGGTTAAAATGCATTGCATACACCAGCATCACCGGCACGAAGGCAAAGGCCACCATGGTCAGCTTGACGTCAATGTTCAGGAGGATAACGAAAGAGCCCAAAATCTTGATAATGGAAATCACCAAATCCTCCGGCCCATGGTGCAGAAGCTCGCTGATGTCAAACAGGTCGCTGGTAATCCGGGACATGAGCTGGCCCACCTTCTGGTTGTTGAAAAAAGAAAAGGACAGCTTCTGGTAATGGCCGAAAATCTCAGCCCGCATGTCGTATTCGATTTTGGCGCCCATCACATGGCCATAATTGGCAATGAAGTAATTGCAGAAGCATTCCACCGCCACCAGAGCCAGCATCAGAATGCCCAGCATGGCAATTTTGTGGAGCGCAGCCCCTGCCTCCAGGGTGATTACGTGATTGGTGATGTATCGGACAATCAAAGGGATTGCCAGCGTCACGCCTGCGCCCAGGATTGCAAAAAACATGTCTGCCAAAAATAACGGCAGGTAAGGCTTGTAATAAGATGCAAGCTTTTTCAATTTTTTTCCCATAGGATTCCCTCTTTCTGCGATATACCATACCCAAATGCAAGCGATGCCCGCTGCACCTGCCATCGCTGCGCCGCCCTCTGCCAAGGACGCCGCCCCGCAGGATAAAAGGCATGGCTATTTGGCTATTTTTCCCAAAACTCCATCTATTATAGCACACTTCCCACAGCTTTTGAAGACTTAAAATTTACGAAAAGCGGCTTGTGCCGTATGCAAAATAGAGATATAATAGACATAATGGCATTGCAGTCAGGAAGGAGGGATTCCCTTGCCTTTGCAAAAATCAGAAGTCTTTACCGTGAAAGATATTTATGCCCTTCCAGAAGGCCAGCGGGCAGAATTGATTAACGGCGTCCTATATAACATGGCGCCGCCAAGCCGCATCCATCAGGAAATCGTGTCTGGTCTGCATTACAAAATACGGGACTACATTGAAAAGGAGCGCGGCTCCTGCAGAGTATACCCTGCGCCTTTTGCCGTCTTTTTGAGCCAGGACAGCAAAAACTATGTAGAGCCTGACATCTCCGTCGTCTGCCGCCTGGATAAGCTGGATGACAAAGGTTGCAACGGCGCGCCCGACTGGGTCATCGAAGTCGTATCTCCCAGCACGCAGCATATGGATTACTATGTGAAATTATTCAAATACCGGACTGCCGGGGTGCGCGAATATTGGATTGTGAATCCAGCCCGCCAAACGGTGCAGACCTACACATTTGAGGGAGAGGAAGGCTCCATGCAGCTTTCCTTTGACGATGCCGTGCAGGTTGGGATTTTTAGCGGCCTGACTATCCGAATCAACGATTTGGCAACACAAATTTTATACGCAGAAAGGATATACTTATGAAACCAATTGACATTTATTACGAGAACCTTGCGGCTGTGACCAAGAAAAATTTAGAGAAACGCCAGTTTGAATGCCATTACTGCAAGACGGCTGCCGAGGCCGTATCCCTGGCTATAGGCATGGTGGCCCCTGGCAGCACAGTTTCTTTCGGCGGTTCTATGACGCTGGCTGAGTCCGGCATGGGAAAAGCCCTGAAAGAGAGGGAAGACATTGAACTGTTGGACCGCAGCAAGGCCACCTCGCCGGAAGAGGTGGCGGAGATTTACCACAAGGCGCTGTGCGCAGATTATTACTTTATGAGCAGCAACGCAATCACTGTAGAGGGGGAGCTGGTGAATATTGACGGGACGGGGAACCGGGTGGCCGCCTTGATTTATGGGCCGAAAAACGTCATTATCCTGGCTGGCATGAACAAGGTGGCGCAGA
>CAOKUK010000250.1 GCA_948472595.1 uncultured Eubacterium sp. | reverse complement strand
GCATACTCTTTTCTCCTCCGCTCCAGTTCTTCCCTTGTATTAATTCTCATCCTTTGCCTCCTCTCCGACGCCGGCCTCTGCCTTCAGCCCCAAAATCAGCTCCCTGGCCTTTTCCGGGGTCATGGCCGCATGCACTTCGTCGTTCACGGTGCAGACCGGCGCCAAGCCGCAGGCCCCCAGGCAGGATACGGTTTCTACGGTAAACAGCATGTCGTCCGTCGTGGGCTTCTGAGCGGTCACTCCCAACAGCCCGCGGATTTCCTCCAAAATCGCCGTGGATTTCCGCACATGGCAGGCTGTCCCGTCACAGATTTTAATCACGTATTTCCCCTTCGGATCCAAAGAGAAATTCTCATAAAAAGTTGCCACCCCATACACTTTCGCTTCACTCAGATGCAGCTTCTTTGCAATATAGCAAAGCATCTCTTCCGGCAGGTAACGGTATATCTTTTGGATATCCTGCATAATCGCGATGACTGCCGTTGGGTCGTAACTGTGGGACTCTAAAATCTCATCCAGTACTTTTTGCTCTTTCGCTTCCAACCTTACTCCTCCTTTTCGTATGTTTGAAAACAGTGTTACGCGGTTATTCGCCTGTCTGTCACTTCCTTAGTATAACATTGTGAAAACCTTAACGCAAATGGTTTGTCAAGATTTTGCTAAGAATTAATCCACTCCCTTTCCTCTGGCGTCAGCTCCGCCCGCTCCAGCAAATCCGGCCGCCGCTCCTTCGTGCGCAGGATGGATTGCCGCCTGCGCCAGGCCTCGATATTTTTATGGTGGCCAGACAACAGCACCTCCGGCACTTTTTTCCCATGCCATTCCTCTGGCCGGGAGTACTGGGGGTGTTCTAAGAGATTCCCCTCAAAGGATTCAAAAGCCCCGGAATCCTGGTTCCCCAACACGCCCGGCACCATGCGGGAGATGGCGTCCACCATGACCATGGCCGGCAGCTCCCCCCCTGTCAGCACGTAATCGCCAATGGAAATATAATCTGTGACAATCTCCTCTAAGACCCGCTCGTCAATCCCCTCATAATGCCCGCATAAGAAAATCAAATCCCTTTCCTCCGCAAAGGCCTTCGCATCTTTCTGGGAAAAGGCCCTTCCCTGGGGGGTCACGTAAATGCAGCGGGGCTTCCCCCATGCACCCTCCAAAGCCTTGCCTGCCCCACCCATACATTGGGCATCGCCCGCCCTATGCCTTTCCTCTCGGATTCGCTCTGCCACTGCCTGGTATGCGTCATAGATTGGCTGCGCCTGCATCAGCATCCCAGCTCCGCCCCCATAGGGGTAGTCGTCCACCTTATGGTGCTTGTTCGCAGAATAATCCCGGATATTGACAGCCTCCAAATGCAGCAGGCCTGCCTCCGCCGCCCGGCCGATAATGCTGGCGCCAAGCCCTTGCATCACCATTTCCGGAAACAACGTCAGTATATAGAAATTCATTCCCATCCCTTCCTCCCACAGCCTCCCATCAATCATTTTCCAAAAGCCCAGCCATAATGCGCACTTCCATTCTCCCCGCTTCCATGTCTATGTCTAAAATGCATTCCTGAATGGCCGGGAGCAGCAGCTCCTTTTTCTTGCCAGGCACTCTGGGAAAATAAGGGGAATCTGCCGCAACCTGCACCACGTATACATCGTTCGCCCCTGTCTGCATCACATCCGCAACCTCCCCCAGCCGCTCCCCTTCCTGTGTCCAGACCTCCATTCCCACTAAATCCGCAATGAAATATTCCCCCTCCTCGCATTCTACGGCATGCTCCCTTGTCACAAAAAGCCCTTTGCCTTTGTGCCGCTCCACATCATTGATATTGTCATATCCTTTGAACTTCAATATCACCAGGTTCTTAAAAAACTTTGACTGGGACACCTCAAGAGCCTCCATCCCATTTCCCGTGTCCAGCCAGACCTCTTTGAGCTTCTTAAACCGCTTGGGGTCATCCGTCGTGGGGAACACCTTCACTTCCCCCCGCAGCCCATGGGTGTTTGCAATCACCCCTACCTGCAAAAAATCTTCCATCTTCACACCATTCCTTTAGAATAAAAAATCACAGCGAAGCTATCACTGTGATTTTTCCTGATTACTGCATGATATCTACAATTACTTTCTTGTCGCTCTTCGCCGCTGCCGCCTTCACCACTGCGCGGATTGCCTTGGCAATGCGTCCCTGCTTGCCAATCACCTTCCCCATGTCTGGCTGGGCGACCCGCAGCTCCAATACAATTGCCTTATCATTCTCAGTCTCTGTAACCGCAACCTCTTCCGGGAAATCCACAAGAGCCTTTGCAATTACTTCTACTAATTCTTTCATTCCCTCACCTCATAAAGGCTATTTCTCAATGCCGGCTAATTTGAAGATCTTCCCTACCACTTCTGTAGGCTGTGCGCCATTTGCTAACCATTTCTTTGCAGCCTCTTCATTCACATGGAACTCGGTAGGATTCTTGGTCGGATCGTATGTCCCAATCTCCTCGATGAACCTGCCGTCTCTTGGGGACCTGGCGTCTGCCACTACGATTCTATAGAAAGGCGCTTTCTTCTGTCCCATCCTCTTTAACCTAATCTTTACCATTTCTTTCACCTCCTGGTCATATTTTTCTTTTATGTGTAATCAGAACTTCGCCTCGGGGAAACCTCCTACGGCTATGTGCTGTTACCAACTATGCAACGCAGTAATAGCTTACCCTAATCCAAAGGGCAGCTTTATCTTCCCGCGGCGCTTGCCTTTGCCGCCGCCCATCAAGCCCGGAATCTGCTTCATCATCTTCCTGGACTGCTCAAACTGCTTCACCAAACGGTTGACCTCGCTGATGTCCACCCCGGCGCCCTTGGCAACCCTGCGCTTCCTGCTGGGGTTCAAGATAGAGGGGTTCGCCCTCTCCTTAGGGGTCATGGAATAGATAATCCCTTCAATCCTGGCCATCTTCTTCTCGTCCATGGCATTCTCAATCTCAGCAATCTGGCTGCTGTCAAAGCCTGGCATCATCTGAAGCATGCTGGCAATGCCGCCCAGCTTCTTCATCTGGTTCATGGACTCTAAGTAATCGTCAAAGCCAAACTCCGCCTTGCGCATCTTCTGCTCCAGCTCTTTGGCCTTCTCCTCATCAATGGTCTCCTGCGCCTTCTCAATCAAGGTCAGCACGTCGCCCATGCCCAAAATCCGATTGGCCATGCGGTCTGGGTAAAACTGCTCCAAATCGGAAAGCTTCTCCCCCATGCCCACATACAGGATGGGCTTGCCTGTCACGGAACGAATGGACAAAGCCGCCCCGCCCCGGGTGTCGCCGTCCAACTTGGTCAGCACTACGCCGTCAATCCCGACTTGCTCCTGAAAGGAGGAAGCCACATTTACCGCATCCTGCCCTGTCATGGCGTCCACCACCAGAATCGTCTGGTGCACTTCCACCTGCTCCTTGATTTCCTGGAGCTCATGCATCATGTCTTCATCCACATGAAGGCGGCCGGCCGTGTCTAAGATGACCACCTGAAACCCATTCGCCTTGGCATGCTCAATGGCTGCCTTGGCGATATTCACCGGCTTGTGGCTGTCTCCCATGGAGAACACCTCCACGCCCTGCTTCTCTCCATTGATCTGGAGCTGCTGGATGGCCGCCGGCCGATAGACGTCGCAGGCCGCCAGCAGGGGCTTCTTGCCTTTCTGCTTCAGCTTCCCGGCTATCTTGGCCGTGGTGGTGGTCTTGCCTGCGCCCTGCAGGCCCGCCATCATAATGACGGTAATCTCATTTCCCGGCCGCAAGGCAAGCTCCGTGGTCTCAGAGCCCATTAAGGAGACCAGCTCCTCATTTACAATTTTTATCACCATCTGCCCAGGATTCAGGCCGTTCATCACATCCTGCCCGACCGCCCGCTCCTGCACAGTCTTCACAAACTGCTTCACTACCTTAAAATTAACATCCGCCTCCAGCAATGCGAGCTTCACTTCCTTCAGCGCCGCCTTTACGTCAGCTTCCGTCAGGAGCCCTTTGCTCCGCAAGGATTTGAACACATTCTGTAATTTCTCGGATAAGCTGTCAAATGCCATACGTCCCTCCTATCCTGGCATAACAATCCCAAATCCCCCGCCTGATTGCACCGGGAATCTACAACTCTTTCAGCATCTCATCGGAAATGGCCGCAATCTCCTCCATCGCTCCATCTCCTGCCTGGCCATGATACCCCTGCGCCAACGTGCGGATTCTGGTAATCTGCCCTTTCATCTTAAGGAAACGTTCCAGGAGATGGAGCTTCTCCTCATAGCCTTCCAGGATCCTGTCGCACCGCCTGACCAAATCGTGGACGCCCTGGCGGCTAATCCCCGCCTCTTTTGCAATCTCGCTCAGGGAAAAATCATTCAGCACAAAGTCCTCATAGACATTCCTCTGGTGCTCTGTCAGCAGCTCCCCATAAAAATCATAGAGATAGGTCTGCATCACTTTTCTCTCCATATCCAATCACCTTTGGTATCATACTATAAAAAAATAAGGGTGTCAAGTGTTTTTTCTTTACGAACTTTTGTTCGTGTTGTTTCATCTTGTGTTATCCTTGTTTATATCAATACTGCTGCCAGATAGGGTACTTTTATCATGGTCTATCTTTTTCCGTCTTTCTTCTCAAATTTGTCAC
>CAOKUK010000249.1 GCA_948472595.1 uncultured Eubacterium sp. | reverse complement strand
AAAATCCACATATATGCGCCAGACAGCCTTGATTGTGCTGATGGCGCAGATTGGCAGCTTCGTCCCGGCGGACAGTGCCAAAATCGGGATTGTGGACCGCATTTTCACCCGGGTGGGCGCTTCGGACGATTTGGCCAGCGGCCAGAGCACGTTCATGGTGGAGATGACGGAGGTGGCCAATATCCTGCGCAACGCCACGAAGGACAGTCTCTTGATTTTAGATGAGATTGGCCGCGGCACCAGCACCTTCGATGGACTGAGCATCGCCTGGGCCGTGGTGGAGCATATCAGCAACCCTAAGCTCTTGGGCGCAAAGACCCTGTTCGCTACCCATTACCACGAACTGACAGAGCTGGAAGGGAAGCTTAACAATGTGAATAATTACTGCATTGCCGTAAAGGAAAAGGGCGATGATATCGTGTTCCTGCGCAAAATCGTGCCAGGCGGCGCAGACAAGAGCTATGGCATCCAAGTGGCCAAGCTGGCCGGCGTGCCGGACAGCGTGATAGAGCGGGCAAAGGAGATATCGAAGGAACTGAGCGCCCATGATATCGCAGAGCTGACAGAAAACCTGCTCCCAGATAATGGGAAGCAGAAGAAAAAAGCAGAGAAGCTGGATGAGGTGGACTTGGCGCAGATGTCTTTGTTCGATACGGTAAAGGACGATGATATCATTAAGGAGCTGGCTGATTTGGATTTGGGGAATCTTACGCCGATAGACGCCCTGAACAAGCTGTACCAGCTGCAGAATAAGGTAAAGAACCGCTGGTAACAAGCGCTTATCGTAATGGATACCGAAACCCAAGAGGAGGAAACGTATATGGATCTTACATTTGTAAACCCTGGCGTAGACTATATGCTTTTGCAGGTCATGATGCCAATGGAAGAAGGAGAGACGGCGTTTTGGACAGAGCCTCTCTATCATTTTTATCCAGAACTGGACAAAGCCTATGCCGAGAGCCTGCCTCTCCCAGAACGGAAACGTTACATAGAAGAGACTTTAAGGGACGCCTACGCAAGGCTGGAGGATACCATCCAGGAGAAGGCCGCCCTTTATTCCAGGTACTGGGCAGAATGCAGGGCGCAGGTTACAGCCGCCCTCTCGGAAGCCTTCCAGGTGGATTGTGCCTGCATGTTCAATGACCTGCGGTGCAACCTCAGCATGAGCCCCATTTCCCCCCGTTTCCTGAAAGAAAAATACTTTGATGTGTTCTATCTGAACAGCGAGAAGGGAGCCATCGGCAACAGCATCCATGAGATCATCCATTTCGTCTGGTTCTATGTATGGAACCAGGTATTTGGGGACAGCTATGAAGAATATGAACGCCCTTCCCTGAAATGGATTCTCAGTGAGATGGTAGTGGAGCCGATTATGGCAGACCCCCGCCTAAGTTCTATCAACCCTTATTTCCCCAGGGAAGAGGGCGGATGCATCTACCCATATTTCTTCAATATGGAGGCAGGGGGCGGCTTGGTTCTGGACACACTGCATACGATGTATCGGGAGCAGCCCATAGAAGAATTTATGAAAAACAGCTATGCTTACTGTAAGAAGCACGAACCGGAAATCCGCAGGCATATACAAGAAGCAGAAGATTAACGTAGGATGAAATGAGAGACAAAGGAGCCGTCATGCCAAAGATTGAGATTTTAGACCAACAGACCATTGATAAGATTGCTGCCGGGGAAGTGGTGGAACGGCCTTCTTCTGTGGTGAAGGAACTGGTGGAAAACGCCATTGACGCTAAGGCCAGCGCCATCACCGTAGAGATAAAGGAAGGCGGCATTTCTTTCATCCGCATTACGGACAATGGATGCGGCATGGAAAAGGAGCAAGTGCCCTTGGCCTTCCTCCGCCATTCCACCAGCAAGATCCGCAGCGTGGAGGACTTAACCACCGTATCTTCCCTGGGCTTTCGGGGGGAGGCGCTGTCTAGCATTGCGGCAGTCGCCCAAGTGGAGCTGATTACGAAGACAGCCCAGAGCTTAAGCGGCGTGCGTTATGTGATAGAAGGGGGCAAGGAACAGTCCTTAGAGGAAATCGGCGCGCCAGAGGGCACCACTTTCCTGGTACGGAACTTATTCTACAACACGCCTGCCCGGAGGAAATTCCTGAAAACCCCGCCCACGGAGGCCGGGTATATCGGGGATTTGATGGAGCGGCTGGCGCTGTCCCACCCGGAGGTGTCCTTCAAGCTGATTGTGAACAACCAGCCCAAGCTCCATACTTCGGGCAATTCCAACCTGAAAGAAGTCATTTACCATATTTATGGCCGCGACATTGCCGCAAACCTAATTGAAGTCCAAGGGGAGGACGAGCGGTTCTCTGTCCGGGGGTTTATCGGAAAGCCCTTGATTTCCAGGGGGAACCGGAATTTTGAGAGTTATTTCGTCAACGGGCGGTATGTGAAGAGCAGCCTGATTGCCAAAAGTATTGAAGAGGCATATAAGTCCTTTGTGATGCAGCATAAATATCCTTTTACCGTGCTGCAGATTTCCATTAATGGGGACCTGCTGGACGTGAACGTCCATCCCACCAAGATGGAACTGCGCTTCAGCAACGGGGAAGCGCTGTACCAGTTCCTGGCAAAGCTGCTCCGGGACCACATTAACCAAAGCGAGCTGGTCTACCAGGTGAGCCTGGAAAAAGAACGGGAAGAAAAAGCTAGGAAGGAGCAGGAAAGGCGGCAGCGGCTGGAGGACGCCAAAGAAGCTCCGGAACCCTTTGAGGCCAAACGCCTGGAAGCCATGAAGCAGGCCATCCGGGGGAACGGCAGCCCGCTTGGCGCAAAGAGCCTGGAGGCCGTGAAGGAGGCCGTCCAAAGGGACAGCCCCTACGAGCCCAAGTATAAGGACAGAGAAGGAAACCAGCAAGATAGAATCCGGCAGGTGCAGGAAGATACAGAATTCCGGCAGGCGCAGGCAGGGCAGGTGCAGGAAGATACGAACTTTCGGCAGGCGCAGGCAGATTCGGATTCCCGGCAAGGAAAGTTGGGGCAGGTACAGGAAGATATGGAGTTCCGGCAAGCGACATTAGAGGGAATCGCAAGTGGCTCTGGCAGCCCCGCCGAGGAAACTCCAGGGGGGCAGGAAAGGGAGTCAGAGGCTGCCCGGAAGCTGCTGGACCTGTCTTCTAGGAAAGACCATAGGATTATCGGGCAGCTCTTTGATACATACTGGCTTGTGGAATTTGACAGCAGCCTCTATATCATAGACCAGCACGCCGCCCATGAGAAGGTTCTGTATGAGCGCACCCTAGCTTCCCTTGACGCAAAGGAGTACACCTCGCAGGCGATATTCCCGCCGCTGCTGCTGACGCTGAACATGCAGGAGGAATCCCTGCTGAAAAAATATATGGGATATTTCCAGAAGCTGGGGTTTGAGATTGAGCATTTTGGCGGGAAGGAGTATTCTGTCACGGCGGTGCCAGGGAACCTCTTCGGGCTGGACGGGGAGGGATTGGTCATTGAAATCCTGGACAGCCTTTCTGGCTTCCATGGGAACGAGACGCCGCAGGTTATCTTAGAGAAGATTGCCTCTATGTCCTGCAAGGCGGCAGTCAAAGGGAACCAGAGGCTTTCCCGGCAGGAAACGGAAGCGTTGATTGGGGAGCTTTTGACGCTGGAAAATCCTTACCATTGCCCCCATGGGAGGCCTACCATTATTTCAATGTCTAAGTATGAACTGGAAAAGAAATTCAAACGGGTGATATGATGAAAAAACCATTGATTATTTTAACCGGGCCTACCGCCGTAGGGAAAACGGAACTTTCCATTTCCTTGGCGGAGATGGTGCAGGGTTCTATTATTTCTGCAGATTCCATGCAGGTGTACCGCCATATGGATATTGGGACTGCCAAGATTAAGCCGGAGGAAATGCGGGGGATCCCCCATTACCTGATTGACATATTAGAACCCTGGGAGGAATTCCACGTGGCCCGGTTCCAGGAATATGCCAGAGCCTGCATGGAAGAGATTTATGCCCAAGGAAGGATTCCGATTATCGTGGGGGGGACGGGATTCTATATCCAGGCCGTGCTGTATGGCGTTGAATTCACAGAAGGAGCGGAAGATACAGCCTTCCGCAGGGAGCTGGAAAGCTTTGCCCGGGAGATGGGCGCGCATGCCTTGCATGAGCGGCTGGCTGCCGTAGACCCGGAAGCTGCTGCCAATATCCATGAGAACAATGTGAAGCGCACCGTCCGCGCTCTGGAATTTTACCACCTGACGGGTAAGAAAATATCGGAGCATAACGCAGAAGAGCGCCGGCGAAAGACGCCCTACCAGTCCGCTTATTTTGTCCTGGACGATGACAGGGAACGTCTGTATGAGCGTATCAATTGCCGGGTAGACAAGATGCTAAAGGACGGTCTGGTGGAAGAGGTGGAAAGGCTTCGGGCAATGGGCTGCCATGGCAAAATGGTGTCCATGCAGGGCTTAGGCTACAAAGAAATCCTGGATTACCTGGAAGGGAACTGCACCTTAGAAGACGCCGCCTTTTGCATTCGGCGGGATACCCGCCATTTTGCCAAACGCCAGCTGACCTGGTTCCGCCGGGAACGGGACGTCATCTGGGTAAATAAGCCCAAGTTCCGCTATGACAATGCGCAGATTTTATCCTACCTGCTGGAAGAACTCCAAAAAAGGCATGTGGT
>CAOKUK010000248.1 GCA_948472595.1 uncultured Eubacterium sp. | reverse complement strand
GGCATAATCTGCACCGCCATCCTTATGGGGATTGCCTTATCTGGCAACAAGAAGGAGAAGCTGACAGACACAGAGATTATAGAGCGCGCAAGGCTCTTAGGCATGGTGATGGCGGAGGAAGCCCAAGATGAAGGCAGCCAAGATGCAGAGGGGCAGAGCGCCAGCGCCAAAGGCCAGGAAGCCGGCAGCAAAGGCGCTGACGGCCAGGCGAAAGACGCTAATAGCCAAGGCGCTGACGGCCAGGAAAAAGATGCTGGCAGTGAAGGCTCCGATAGCCAGGGTGCAGACGGCCAGGAAAAAGGTGCTGGAAGTAAAGAGTCCGACAGCCAGGGCACAGGCAGCCAAGCAAAAGATACCAGCAGTGAAGGCTCCGATAGCCAAGGCGCTGACAGTCAGGAAAAAGATACTGGCAGTAAAGGCCAGGAAGGCGGCAGCCAGAGCCAGGGCGCAAGCGGCAATCAAAATGCCGCGAACAAAGGCATGGTGGAATTTGAAATTTCAGAAAGGGACCATTCGGAAGATGTGAGCCGGAAGCTCTTCGAGGCAGGGCTGATTAAGGATGCTTCCAGCTTCAACCAGTATATGACGTCCGAGGGCATGGACGAGCACCTGCAGACCGGGAAATACCAGATACCGGCAGGGGCTACAGAGGATGAGATTTTGGAAATGATTGTAAGGCTTCCATAAGCCATAAAAGGACTGTTGCATTTCGCTAGGGCAGAAAAAGGGATTTTTGGATGCGCCTTGGCTTGCGGCAGCCTTTTTCTTATAGGCAAACGCCTTGAACGCTTTTAAGAAAAAAAATTTTGCATATAATGTAATTATTCGTATTTATTCTGATAACGGGAAGGAGAGAAAAGATGAGAAAAGCATTTGCATTATGCCTTGCGGCAATCATAGCCCTTACATGCGTTGGCTGCGGCGGCAGCCAGGATGCGCCTGGCGAAAATCAGGAGGGCGCAAAGCCGCAGTATGCAGAAGCGCTGGATGTGCTGGACGCAGTGGTGGAAGCCTATGGCGAGGGGGAATTGTTTGCCATGTACGGAGGGGATCAGGAAAATGCGGTGATGGATGCCCCAGGCAAATTTGACATCAGCAAGGCGGAGGAGCTGAAAGCCACATTGGGGCTTCCGGAGAGCCAAGTTTCCAATATTGAGGATGCAGCCTCTATGGTTCATATGATGAACGCCAATACATTTACAGGCGCAGCCTACCGCCTGAAGGAGGGCGTGGATATGGACGGCTTTGCGGATTCTGTGAAATCCAATATCCTGGCCACACAGTGGGTTTGCGGGCAGCCGGATGTGCTTATTGTTTTAAAGGCAGGGGAATCCTATGCAGTGACGGCCTATGGCAATGCAGAAATCATGGAGGCTTTTAAAAACAATGCGCTGTCTGCCTTGGATGGTTCGGAAATCCTTGTGGAAGCGCCCATAGGGTGATTTGCAGCCATGGCGTTTTCCAGTATCACATTTTTATATTATTTCTTGCCTTTGGCGGCGGCGCTTTATTATCTGGCTCCCCGAAGGGCAAAAAATGCCTCTCTCTTGTTAAGCAGCCTTGTATTCTACGCATGGGGGGAGCCCAAGCATGCGCTGCTTTTGGTTCTTTCCATTGTGCTGGGCTGTGGCTTTGGCATTCTGATTGGAACATACAGGGAAAAGAGCTGGGGGAAAGCATTCTGCGCCCTGTCTGTGTCTGTGAGCCTTTTTTTCCTGCTGTATTTCAAATATGCAGATTCCCGCAGGGCTCTGCCTGTCGGCATCAGCTTTTATACCTTTCAAATCATAAGCTATGCGGTAGATGTCTATCGCAAGGAGCCAGCCCAGAGGAGCCTAGTGGATTTGGCGGCCTATATTGCCATGTTCCCCCAGCTGGTCGCAGGGCCGATTGTCCGCTATGCTGCCATTGCAGGGCAGTTAAAGGCCAGAATCCATTCCTGGGACTTGGCGGCAAGCGGCATAGGCCGCTTTGTGATAGGCCTATCGAAGAAGGTGCTGCTTGCAAATCAGCTGGGAGAGGCCTGCAGCCAGTTCCAGGCCTCGATGGAAAAGTCTGTCTTGTTCTATTGGATGAATGCCATCGCCTTTACCTTGCAGATATATTTTGACTTCTCTGGCTATAGCGATATGGCTATTGGCCTGGGCAGACTGTTCGGTTTTCGGCTCCCAGAGAATTTCCGATATCCCTACATTTCAGCCAGCATCACGGAATTTTGGCGCCGCTGGCATATTTCCCTAGGCTCCTGGTTCCGGGACTATGTCTATATCCCCTTGGGCGGGAACCGCAAAGGCAAAAAGCGTCAGCTTCTGAATATCTTGGCCGTGTGGGCGCTTACAGGCCTATGGCACGGCGCAGCCTGGAATTTCCTGTTGTGGGGCCTGTATTTTGCAGCGCTTTTGATAGCGGAGAAGTTTTGGCTGCTCCCAAGGCTCCAAAAAAGCCGGGCGCTGTCCCGCATTTACACCTTATTTTGCGTCATGCTAGGCTTCGTTCTCTTCCAAGCGGAAAGCCTTGCCCAGGCGGCAGCCAATATCGGCGGGCTGTTTGGGGTTGGCGGGGTTCCTCTTGCCTCTTCAGAAGCCTTCTATTGCTTTAAGAGCTTTGCCCTTGTTCTATTGGCTGGCATCTTTGGAGCCACGCCGGCAGCGCGCCATATGGCCAGGCGCCTGTTCCTTGCGCCCTCCGGCAGCAAGGCTGCCAAGCTTGCCGTCTTTTTGGAGCCGCTTCTGCTGGCTCTGCTGTTGGCTGTCGTGACGGCCTATCTTGTAGACGGCACCTACAACCCATTTCTGTATTTCCGTTTTTAAAGGAGGCCTGCCCATGGATACGAAGAAGAAAAACATTGCTGTCTGCCTGACCTTTGCCCTCCTGTTAGGCGCAGGCTTTTTTGCCTGTCTGTGGATGCCCAAGGAGGAATATTCCTACAGCGAGCGGCGCAGGCTGGCGGATTTGCCCCCAATTTCGGCCCATGCGCTCTGGGAGGGGCGTTTCATGTCCGATTTTGAAAGCTATGCGGCTGACCGCTTCCCATTCCGGGATTCCTTCCGCATGCTGCAGGCTCTGACAGCTCGCCAAGCCTTTGCCCGGCAGGATAACCATGGGCTCTATGTCATAGACGGCTCGATTGCTGCAGTAGAGTACCCGCTGCATGAAGAGTCCTTAGATTATGCTGCCAGCCGTTTCCGGTATATCTGCCAGGAGTACCTGACACAGGAAAATAGGGCATTCCTTTCGGTCATCCCGGATAAAGGATGCTTTTTGGCACAGGAAGGAGGCCGCCCTTCTATAGACTATGCGGCCTTTGAGCAGAAAATGGCTGAAAAAACCAGCTTTGCTTCCTACATTCCCATTTCTGACCTTTTAGGCATTGAGGATTATTACAGGACAGACCCCCATTGGCGGCAGGAAGAGATACTAGATGTGGCCGAAAGGCTGGCGCAAGCCATGGGCGCAGAGCTGTCTGGGGAGAGCCGCCGAAAGACCCTCCCAAAGCCCTTCTATGGCGCATACTATGGACAGGCGGCGCTGCCCCTTGCGCCGGACAGCCTCTGTTACCTGACAGGGGAGGCTCTGGAGGGCTGCCGCATGTATGACTGGCAGGAGGAGGCATACGCCCCAATCTACAACTTGGAAAAAGCGGGAGGGAAAGACCCTTATGAAATCTTCCTTTCAGGCTCCCTCCCGCTTGTGACAATAGAGAACCCCCAGGCGCCCCAGGGGAAAAAGCTCATAATCTTCCGGGATTCCTTTGCCTCAGCCCTTGCGCCGCTTCTGGCAAGCGGCTATTCCAAAATCACCTTGGCGGACATCCGTTACATCCACCCGGCTCACCTGCCCTCCTCCCTGGACTTTGCGGGCTGCGATGTTTTGTTCCTTTACAGCACCCTTATTTTAAACAACAGCAATACGTTAAAATAATGCGCAGGGCAAAATGCAGAATGGTATTGCAATTCTTACAGGAATTTCCTATAATGTCCATAGGATGCCCCCAAAGCTTCTAGCGTGGCTGCGTTGGGGGCGCGACAACAATTCGGAAAGGAGGATGGGAAATGTCTTTTCTTATCCAATATTTGCTGCATCCCAGAAGCGTTGGCGCAGTCAAGCCAAGCTCGAAGCATCTTGCGCAGAAGATGGTGGAGGATGTGGATTTCCATACAGCCAAATGCATTGTGGAGATAGGCGCCGGGACAGGCGCATTTACGGAGAAGGTAGTGAAGAAGAAGAGGCCTTCTACGAAGTATCTGATTTTTGAGATTAATGATGTGTTTTATAAATCGCTGAAAAAGAAGTACGGCAAATGCCCGAATGTGCGCATTATCCATGATACGGCGGGGAATATGGGGAGATACCTTGATAAGTATGGGATGAAAAAGGCAGACTGCATCTTGTCGGGGCTCCCGTTTGCCAGCTTGCCGGAAAGGACATCGAGGCAGATTTTGAAAGAATGCAGGAAATGCCTGTCATCTGGGGGGGCGTTTATCACATTCCAGTATACGAAATGGAAAATCCCGCTGTTTCGGAAGTATTTTCCTTCCATTTCTTGGAAGAAGGAGTATCGGAATGTGCCGCCGGCTTATGTGTTGAGCTGCAGGAAGAATTAGGAGAAAATTTAAAGCCGGAGAGCCTGCGCTTGCGAGATTGCTCTCCGGCATCTTA
>CAOKUK010000247.1 GCA_948472595.1 uncultured Eubacterium sp. | reverse complement strand
TCCGCGCCGCATTCTCCTCCGGCGCGCTGTCCGGCATGAAATTAATCAGCGCCGTAATCCCCTGGGGCACGGTCTTGCTGGGGATGACATAGATATTCTTCTCCTCCATCAGGGAAGCCGCCTGGTTAGCCGCCAATATGATGTTCTTATTATTGGGCAGGATGAAAATGCTGTCTGCATTCACTTCCTCGATGGCGTTCAGCATATCCTCCGTGCTGGGGTTCATGGTCTGCCCTCCGGCAATAATATAATCCACGCCAAGGCCTTGGAAAATCTCATTAATCCCTTCCCCAATCGACACGGAGATAAAGCCCATTTCCTTCTTAGGCGCCTTGTGCGCCTCCTCCTCTAAGGCCACCCGCTCCTGCCGCCGCTTCTCGTCCGCCTGCTTCTGCTCTGCTGCGGCCTTCTGGGCGTCCTTAATCAATTTCTCCTGGTGCTCTTCCCGCATGTTGTCTATCTTAATCTTGCTTAATGATCCATAGGTCAATGCACGCTGAATTACCAATCCCGGGTCATTGGTATGTACATGGACCTTTGTAATCTCGTCATCTGCCACCACCACAATGGAATCCCCTACCGATTCCAGATAAGCCTTGAAATCTATCTCGCCCTTCTCCTCCAAAGGATGCGTCAGCACAATGATAAATTCTGTGCAATACCCAAACTTAATGTCCTGCTCTGCCTGCTGGGAAATCTTAGCCACGCCGCCGCTGGCCTCAACGCCCTCTAAGCTGTAGTCCGCCACCTTGCCCACCAGCGCATCGTAAGCGCCCTGCAGCACGCACACAAGCCCCTGGCCGCCGGAATCCACAACGCCTGCCTGCTTCAGCACGGGCAGCATCTCCGGCGTCTGGCTCAGCACGTATTCCGCCTGCCCGATGACCTGCGCCAGGAATGCCTCCAAATCTTCCGTCTCCCCTATCAGCTCCAAGGCCTTATCCGCAGCGCCCTTGGCCACGGTCAGGATGGTGCCTTCCTTGGGCTTCATCACGGCCTTATAGGCTGTCTCCACCGCCTTCTGGAGGGCGTCGCTTAAAATGACCGCATCCAAGACGTCATACTTGCTAATCCCCTTGGTGAACCCGCGGAACAGCTGGGATAAGATTACGCCGGAATTCCCCCTTGCGCCCCGCAGGGAGCCGGAAGAGATGGCCTTGGCAAGGGACGCCATGTCCGGCTCGTCCCCTAGCTTCTGCACTTCGGCGGCAGCCGCCATAATCGTCATGGTCATGTTGGTCCCCGTGTCCCCATCCGGCACGGGAAATACGTTCAATTCATTAATCCATTCCTTTTTCGCTTCCAGGTTCTTGGCTCCCGCTAAGAACATTTTGGCAAGCATCGGTGCTTTAATTGTAGATTTCGCCACTTCTATTTCCTCCTTAATCAATCACTCTGACACCTTCTACAAAGATGTTGATTTTCTCGATTTCCATACCGGTAAACTCCTCTACCTGATACTTCACCGTACTGATTAAGTTATCAGAAACAGTGGAAATACTTACCCCATAAGACACAATCACATGGAAGTCCAATGTGATCTTATTATCCCGGAGGGCGACATTAATCCCGTGGTTCAGGTAATCACGTTTCAAGAGCCTTACCAGGCCATCTTTCATATTCACGGCAGCCATGCCCACGATTCCGAAGCACTCCACCGCCACAGAGCCTGCATAAATCGCAATCACATCTGTATCAATTAACACCTTCCCATATTGGGTGTTCACTTGTCCTTTCATACTGCAACCTCCATCTGCGTCACCACTAGACATGTTTCTCGTTACCCTATAGTATACCCGCTTTTCCCAAAAAATGAAACATCTATTTTTTCTTTTTTACAAAAAAATGAATTTTCTCTTGCATTACGGGCTTGTTTCTGATAGAATACATGTGTTGTGAATTTGCAAAACGGCAGATTTAATATACGCAAGGAGGTGCAGTGATGGCAAAGTGCAGCATTTGTGGAAAAGGTGTGCATTTTGGAAACAAGGTCAGCCATTCTCATAGAAGGTCCAACAAGATGTGGAAGCCCAACGTAAAATCCGTAAGGTGCAAGGTGAATGGCGGCACGAAGAAAATGTATGTTTGTACTTCCTGCCTGAAGAGCGGAAGAGTCGAGAGGGCTTAATCATTCTTTTTCCAGGAGCAGGCAGAATGGGGCATTCCATTGTTTTCGGCAATGGGCGGCCCTTTTTTCGTGCCGGGACACCTGCGCCATATGGCTTTACGTTGTACATAACAAGCATAATTGACGGAAAAAGGCATGCAGGCGCCATCTGCACCCCCATGCCTTAGCAGCAGAATAAATTATAGCCCAAGAGCAGCAATACGAAGATAATTAAGATTCCAAGCACTTCATTGGGCAGGAAGAACATGATTGCCATCCCCACCGCTATCCAGAAAAAGATAAAGCCAATCAGCCTTTTCATGGCATCACCAAAAGGGAACATCTATTACTATAGTATATGCCCCCTTCTGATTATCATGACACTATACTTTTTCCATACTCTTTCCATGCTTCATGGAAACCTACTCCACATTCAGCTGCTGCGCCAGGTCTTTGGCGGCCGCCTCTTTGGCGTCTGCGTCTGCGGCATCGGAGCCATCCTTTTTGGGCTTCTTATTGGCAAACTTATTCACGAAATCAGGCACCATATCCAGAATCTTCGTGATGCTGTCCTGGTTCTTGATGTTGACCAGCTTCGTGCAGCCATCCTGGATGACCAGCACGGCGCTTGGGGAAATGCGCCCGCCCAAGCCCCCGCCGGCATTGTTCTTCTTCTCCTGGCAGAATGCGCCCGCTCCTACGCCAAAGGAAACCTCTACCAATGGCAGGATGATGGTGTCCCCGATGTGCACGGCCTCCCCTACCACGGTCTTCGTGCTGATGAAGGTATCCATTCCTTTAAACAAAGACTGTACCGTTGTGTTGAAACTATTTTCCTGCATAATGTGACCTCCTGTTATTTTCGTATGGCCGTAATCAGCCTGTGTATATTTTTATCTTTGATTAACCGGACAAATGACGGCACAAAATGCCATGCCCGGATATGCCCTTTCAAAAAAAGGCTTCCCCTGACATAAAAGGACTCTGCCATAAAATCCGGCGTGACGGCAACCTGATACTTGGCCCAAAATGGGATGAGGCTGGCAGCGCCCAATATTTTCCCTGTCTGTGCCGGATCGCCCATGCAAAATTCCACATCTCCAGAAGCTTTCCTAGGCGCAAAATGCTTCAGCAGGACTTTCAGCTCCTTCCAAAGATGAAGGAATGCCTTCTGATTAGTTTCCTCTAAAACCAGGGTTTTTATGTCATGGAAGCGCAGCTTTAGCGAGGCAAGCTTTTGCCCTATCCTTGCCGCCCAAGACCGCAGCGCTTGCAACCGCTGGGGGATTTTTAAGAAAAACCGGAAAATCCGCTGAAATAAATGCGGCTTAACCTCTCTTTCAGACGCTTCTCCTCCTGCCTCTCCCCAATCTCCTTCCCCCTCGCCTTCTGGAAGCCCTGCATTTTTGGATGCTCCCTGCAACTCCTCTGCCAAGCCTTCCTGGCGAATAGGCACAGCATCCGCCGCCTTCTTCTCCTGCTCTCTCTGGTACCCTGCAATTTCTTCCTTCTGCTTTTGGATAGAGGCTGTAACCCTCTTCTTCGCCTGCTCCTTTGATGGTTTCTGGCCTTCGCAGGATTCGGCTGTCTCTGCCCCGCCTGCGCCCTTTTCCTTGGCGTCGCCCAAGCGGCCTTCCTGCCCCTTGCCTTCTAATTTATTCTGGCGGAAAACAGGGATTCCAAGGATGCGGCATTTCCAAGAAAGGCCTTCCAGGCCATAACGCAGCCGTATATCCACGGCGCGAAACAGCCAATGGAAAGCAGCCTCGCCCTCTACCCTCTCCTGTGCTTTTAGGCTGATGCGGTAGCGGACCGGAACTGCTACCACTGCTGCCACAGACAGGAGAATCAGGGCCAGAAGAATGCCGAGGATTTTCAAAATCAGGAATAGGATTCCCATACTGAGCCCTTCCGGGAATGTTTTCCTTCCTGCCTTTTCAGGAAATATTCCCTGACATGAAAATCTCCGGTCTTACGATATACATCCATGACAATCCTGCCTGCCAGCTCCATGGCATTCTCATATCCTTTGTCCACCCCCACCACCACAAGCCCTGCCTTCGGGTAATATTTCTGCATCAGCTCCCAAGAGGGGATGATATCCAGCAGGTTCTTGGGGTTGCTGCTCAAAGTGATGACATAGACGCCCAGCTGCCCCGCATTATGGCTTATTTTCCATTTTATTTTCCATTTTTTCCTGGCAACGCCCTCTCCTGCGTAAAATTCCCTGTCCCAAACCATCCGACTTCTCCTATAAGACAAAAAGGCGCCCGCATATTCCGTGAGCACCTTTTCTTACGTGTGGCTGCCTGCCCGAAGGCCGCCGCCATGCAACATCCCGCCCATTCTGGAAATAGGCCCGCTAAGCCTTAGCGGAATCCCAAAAGGCATCCTGGCAATTCCTCCGGCATCAAAAGTATTTCCTGCTGCCCCAGAGATTGCTCTTCTTCAAATCCAGGTATTCGTTGTATGCCTTTTCCAAAATCTGCTTCTCATTGGCAAAACGGAGTAAATGGTACGCCTCGTGAAACTTGTAATATCCTGAATCAACAAAATATTCTTCCCGTTGTGGTTTGCTGTAATAAC
>CAOKUK010000246.1 GCA_948472595.1 uncultured Eubacterium sp. | reverse complement strand
AGGCTGGCGTAGTGGGGATGGGAGGCGCAGGCTTCCCGACGCATGTGAAGCTGTCCCCGAAGGAGCCGGGGAAGATTGAGTACATCATTGCCAACTGCGCAGAGTGCGAGCCATACCTGACGGCGGACTATCGGCGGATGCTGGAGAACCCCAAGGAGCTGATTGAGGGGATGCGCATTGTGCTGCAGCTGTTTGACAATGCCAAGGGGCTGTTTGGGATTGAGGACAACAAGCCGGATTGCATCGCCAAGCTGCAGGAGCTTGTGAAAAATGAGCCCAGGATGGAGGTATGCCCATTGAAGACCAAATACCCCCAGGGCGGTGAGCGGCAGCTGATTTACGCCACCACCAAGCGGGCTATCAATTCCACTATGCTGCCGGCAGACGCAGGGTGCATTGTGGACAATGTGGAGACCTTGATTTCTATCTATAAGGCCGTGAAATTGGGGCAGCCCGTCATGAACCGGATATTCACGGTGACGGGGGATGCGGTGGCAGAGCCCGGGAACTTTGACATTTGCCTAGGCATGAGCTATGGGGAGATTTTGGAGGCGGCCGGAGGGTTTAAGGTGCAGCCGGAAAAAATTATCTCCGGCGGGCCGATGATGGGCTTTTCCATGTTCGGGCTGGATATCCCGACCACGAAGACATCCTCTTCCCTGCTCTGCCTGGCGAAGGACGACGTGGCGGCCAGCGAGACGACGGCCTGCATCAACTGCGGGCGGTGCGTGTCCGCCTGCCCGGAACAGATTATCCCTACCCGCCTGGCCAAGATGGCGAACCATGGGGACATGGCAGGGTTTGAGAAATGGAACGGCATGGAATGCATTGAATGCGGCAGCTGCAGCTATATCTGCCCGGCCAAAATCCCATTGGCGCAGTCCATCCGTACCATGAAGAAACAAGTCCTTGCGGAGCGGAGGAAGAAATAATTCTTCATCTCGCAGGAATGGCCTAACCTGCCAGGCGAAGCTGAAGCGGCGCTGTGGGAAGTGGGCTGCAAGAAATAGAATAAAAGAGAAAGAGGTGTCTGATTGTGAGTGATTTGTATAACGTGTCATCCTCATCACATATCCGTTCCAAGGATACATCCTCCCGAATCATGCTTTATGTGGTGATTGCATTATTGCCGGCTGCGGCGTTTGGAGTATGGAATTTCGGGCTGAATGCATTGATTTTGATTTTGGCCTGTATCGCCACCTGCGTGGCG
Source organism: uncultured Eubacterium sp. (assembly GCA_948472595.1). GTDB lineage: Bacteria > Bacillota > Clostridia > Lachnospirales > Lachnospiraceae > Petralouisia. The sequence continues at coordinate 3,496 of CAOKUK010000246.1, read as the reverse complement.
TCGGAATGGCTGTTTGAGAAGCTGATACATAAAAAGAGCACGATAAATGATTTCAGCGCAGTGGTGACGGGGCTTTTGCTGGCGCTGAACCTGCCCCATACGCTGCCGCTATGGCAGGCAATCCTGGGCAGCGTGTTTGCCATTGTGATTGTGAAGATGATGTTTGGCGGCCTGGGGCAGAACTTTATGAACCCGGCTCTGGGGGCAAGGTGCTTCCTTCTGGTGTCCTTTGCAGGGACCATGACCAGCTTTACCTATGACGGGGTGACAGGCGCCACGCCGTTGGCGCTCCTGAAAAGCGGCGAGAGCGTGGATACCATGAAGATGCTGATTGGGACCACCGCAGGGACAATCGGCGAGACCAGCGTGATTGCTATTTTAATCGGCGCTGTGATTTTGATCCTGCTGGGCGTGATTGATTTGACTATCCCTGCCAGCTACATCCTGTCCTTTGTCGTGTTCATCCTGCTGTTCGGCGGGCATGGCTTTGACGTGAATTACCTGACCGCCCATCTGTGCGGCGGCGGCCTGATGCTGGGCGCGTTTTTCATGGCGACGGATTATGTGACTTCTCCTATTACGCCCATGGGGAAAGTCGTATATGGGATCTGCCTTGGGATTTTTACCGGGCTGTTCCGTATTTTCGGGGCGAACGCAGAGGGCGTTTCCTTTGCGATTATCTTAAGCAACCTGCTGGTGCCGATTATTGAGAAATTTACCATCCCAAGGGCATTCGGGCAGAAGAAGGAGGTAAAACAATGAATAAGAAGATAGTGCACGACGCGTTGATTTTAACCGCCTTTACCCTGGTGTTAGGCCTGATGCTGGGGGTTGTATACGATATTACGAAGGAGCCCATAGCGGCGGCGGAAAAAGCTGCTTTGGACGAGGCATATAAAGTGGTGTTTGCAGATGCGGCTGAGTTCCAGGAGGAGGAGTCTTTCAATGCCGAGGAGGCGGCCGTGGTGATTGCGGCCAGCGAGTTCCCCAATGACGAGATTACGGCAGTCAATAAAGCCTTGGATGCTTCCGGGAATGTGCTGGGCTATGTCATCAATGTGACGTCCCACGAAGGGAGCCAGGCGGATATTTCTTTCTCCGTGGGAATCCAGAACGATGGGACCTTGAATGGGTATTCCATTACGGCCATCAGCGAGACGCCGGGCCTTGGCGTGCTGGTGCAGGAAGAGCCGTTCTATTCCCAGTTCCAGGGGAAGGCGGAAGAGACTTATAACGTGGTGAAATCTGCGCCTGCGGCTGAGAATGAGATCCAGGCGGTGACTGGCGCTACGATTTCTTCCAGAGCCGTCACCAATGGCGTGAATGCCTGCCTGGTATATTTCAGGGCTGCTTTACAGGGAGGTAATTAAGTATGAATAAGTATGCAGAGCGTTTATATAATGGTATTATCAAAGAGAACCCGACTTTTGTGCTGATGCTGGGCATGTGCCCCACCCTGGCGGTCACTTCCTCTGCCATCAACGGCATAGGCATGGGGCTTTCCACGACCGTGGTGCTGGTGATGTCCAACCTTCTGATTTCCATGTTCCGTAAGATCATCCCCAATGGGGTGCGCGTGCCTGCCTTTATCGTGGTAGTGGCGTCTTTGGTCACGGTGGTGGAATTTATCATGAAGGCTTACACGCCGGAGCTTTCCGCTTCCTTGGGCGTGTATATCCCATTGATTGTGGTAAACTGCATTATCCTGGGGAGGGCGGAAAGCTATGCTTCCAAGAACCCTGTCCTGGAGTCAGTGTTTGACGGCCTCGGCATGGGGCTTGGGTTCACGGTGGGCTTGACATGTATCGGCCTGATCCGCCAGATCCTGGGCGCTAACCTTGGGATTACCGTATTTATCATGGCTCCCGGCGCCTTCCTGGTGCTGGCGTTCTTAGTGGCCGGCATGAATGTGGTAAGGGATAAGATGGAGAAGAAGGGCAAGCCGCTGGCAGCCCCGTCCGGATGCCTGACCGGGGACTGCGCAAGCTGCTCCCAGTCTGCCATGTGCACCGGGAAATCATCCGATAAGGCATAAGAATAGGAGGCGGAAAAATGAGAGAATTATTGATGATTGCAATTGGCTCTGCCATTGTAAATAACGTAGTGTTAAGCCAGTTCCTGGGAATCTGCCCCTTCCTGGGCGTGTCGAAGAAGACGGAGACGGCGGCCGGCATGGGCGGCGCGGTGATTTTCGTCATCACCCTGGCTTCCTTGGTGGCCGGCGTGATTTACAAATTTATCCTGGCCAACCAGGCGCTGCTGGATCAGGGGATTGACTTGCGGTACCTGCGCACCATCGTATTTATCTTGGTGATTGCTTCCCTGGTGCAGTTCGTGGAGATGTTCCTGAAGAAGAATATGCCCCCCTTGTATGAGTCCCTGGGCGTGTTCCTTCCCCTGATTACGACCAACTGCGCCGTGCTGGGCGTCGCATTGAACAACGTGACCAAGGATTACAGTATTTTAGAAGGCGTGGTAAACGGGATTGCCACCTCCGTAGGCTTTTTCATTGCCATTGTGATTATGGCGGGCATCCGTGAGAAAATCGAATATAATGATGTCCCGAAGCGTTTCCAGGGCACAGCCATTGTGTTGATTACAGCCAGCCTGATGTCCATCGCCTTTATGGGATTCTCAGGCATGATATAGGAGGGAAGAAAGATGAATGTGACAGCGATTATCGTTGCCGCCCTGGTGGTGGGCGGGACTGGTATCCTGCTTGGTTTTTTCCTGGGGGTTTTCGGGGAGAAATTCAAAGTAGAGGTAGATGAGCGGGAAGAAGCCATTATGGGCGTCCTCCCGGGGAATAACTGCGGCGGGTGCGGCTATGCCGGCTGTTCCGGCCTGGCCGCCGCAATTGTGAAGGGCGAAGCCCCGGTCGGGCAGTGCCCGGTAGGCGGCGACCCAGTAGCGGCCAAGATTGGCGATATCATGGGCGTGTCTGCGGGAAGCGGGACCAAGATGGTGGCTTTTGTGAAGTGCGCCGGGGACTGCGAGAAGGCAAAGCAGGATTACGAATACACAGGCGTGGAAGACTGCGCCGCCATGGCATTTATCCCAGGCGGCGGGCCGAAGTCCTGCAACTACGGATGCCTGGGCTACGGGAGCTGCGTGAAGGCCTGTCCCTTCGATGCGGTGCATATCGTGAACGGCATTGCAGTGGTTGACAAAGAGGCCTGCAAGGCTTGCGGCAAGTGCGTGGCTGCCTGCCCGAAGGGCCTGATTGAGCTGGTGCCTTATAATGCCAAGCAGAAGGTGCAGTGCAATTCCAAGGACAAGGGCAAGGATGTGATGGCGGCCTGCTCCGTGGGCTGCATCGGGTGCCATCTTTGCGAGAAGAACTGCCCGGAGAAGGCAGTCACCGTGACGGACAATGTCGCCCATATCGACTATGGGAAATGTACAGGATGCGGCACTTGCGTAGAGAAGTGCCCGAAGAAGATTATTAAGGCAGTCTAAAAGCGCCGGGAGGGCCTGCATATCCAGATTGGGTATG
>CAOKUK010000245.1 GCA_948472595.1 uncultured Eubacterium sp. | reverse complement strand
AGCTTCACGCCGCAAAAGTCTGGGCTGTACCAACTGCGGCGCTTTGGCTTCCAAGCTACCACGAACAAGCATTATGGCCTGTCCATCCAGGACAGCCAAAGAAAGACCGTATCCTCCGGGAGCTTCTTTCACGATGAAGGGCAGAATATGGACGACCAGATTTATGCATCCCTGTCTGCCGGCGAGACCTATTACATCAATGCCCCGGCGGTGGAGCAGCAGTCATCCATTGTGATAACCAGCCAGGAGCTGGCCTATGGAAAGAAGAAGGCGGCAGACTGCAGCAACAGCTGGGGGGAAGTGTTTGCCTATACGCCCCAGGCCTCCCAGACCGTGGAGTGGAAAATCCAGGCAGATACGGAAGGGTGCCAGATGGCATACGGCACGGACTTAGGCAAGGTAATCAGCATGGGGGGAGGGCAGGGGAACAAAGCGAAGTCCCAGATTTTGAAGGCTTCCCTGCAGGCCGGAAAGACCTATTATTTCAGGCTTTGGGCAGGCCGGGCAAAAAAAATCCAGGTGTCGGTAGGCGCCCCCCATGCCCATGATTGGGGCAGAGGCGAAGTGACGAAAAAGCCCACATGCACAGCCAAAGGGGTGCGGGTCTATACTTGCTCTATTTGCGGGGACGCAGGGCGTTCGGAGTCGATTGCAAAAAGCGGCCATTCCTGGGGAAAATGGCAGAAGGTGGCGAAGGCCACGTTGAAAAAGCCGGCCAAACGCTCCCGGACTTGCAAGGCATGCGGGAAGAAGGAAACCCAAAGCTATGGCGCAAAGCTTCCTGCCACGAAGAAAATCATAGGGATCCAGAAAAAAATGTCCCTGAAAAAGGGCAAGAGCGTAAAGCTAAAGCCAGTTCTAGTCCCTTCGAACAGTGGGGAAAAAGTGACGTATAAGACATCGAATTCCAAGGTGGCAACGGTGTCCGCCAAGGGAGTCGTCAAAGGGAAAAAGGCTGGGAAGGCCAAGATCACCGTGCAATCAGGGAAAAAGAAATGCGTCTGCCAGGTGACGGTGAAAAACAGATGAAGCAGATAAAGATATCGGTGAGGAATCTGGTGGAGTTTTTGCTTCGGTCCGGGGACATTGATAACCGCAGGGGAAGGGCGGTTCAGAAGGAGGCGATGCAGGAGGGAAGCCGCATCCATCGGAAAATCCAAAGGAGCATGGGCTCATGTTATCAAGCTGAGGTTCCCCTGCGTCTGGATTGGGATTGCGGCAGCTATGCACTCGTGCTGGAGGGAAGGGCGGACGGCATCATGGAACAGGATGGCCAAGTGACGGTAGATGAAATCAAAGGGGTGTACCAGGACGTGTCCCTCTTAGAGTCCCCGGAAGGGGTGCATCTTGCCCAGGCAAAATGCTATGCCTATATGGTGGCCGCCCAAAGGGGGCTTCCGAAAATCTCTGTGCAGATGACCTACTGCAGCCTGGAGACAGAAGAAATACGCAGGTTTCGAGAGGAGTATGCTTTTGCGGAAATTTCTGAATGGTTTGAGGATCTTTTAGCCTCTTATGGGAAATGGGCGGATTTCCAGTACCAGGCCATGCAGGAGCGGAACCGTTCCATTGCAACCCTGCAGTTTCCATTCCCCTATCGAAAGGGGCAGAAAGAGCTGGCTTCCGATGTATACCGCACGATTCGGCGCGGAAAAATCCTGTTTATCCAGGCTCCCACCGGCACGGGAAAAACTATCGCCACAGTCTTTCCGGCTGTCATGGCAGTGGGGGAAGGCTTGGCGGACAAGGTTTTTTACCTGACGGCAAAGACCATCACCAGAACCGTGGCGGAAGATGCCTTTGCCTTGTTGCGCAGGCAAGGCTATCTTGGCCGCACCATTACCATTACGGCCAAGGAGAAGCTCTGCCTCTCTGAGGAAATGGAGTGCAACCCCCTGCGTTGCCCCTACGCCAAAGGGCATTACGATCGGGTGAACGACGCCGTGTTCAGCCTGCTGGGAAGGGAGCGCAGCATGGGCAGGGAAGCCTTAATCCGGCAGGCGAAAGAATTTCGGGTGTGCCCTTTTGAGATGTGCTTGGACGCCGCCCTTTGGGCGGACCATATTATCTGCGATTACAATTATGCCTTTGACCCGAATGTGTATTTGAAGCGTTTTTTTGCGGAAGGGGAGAAAGGGGAGTACATCTTCCTGGTGGACGAAGCCCATAACCTGGTGGAGCGGGGCAGGGACATGTACAGCGCCGTGGTCTACAAGGAGGATTTCCTGGCAATGAAAAAGGCCATGAAATCCCACAGCAGGAAATGTGCGCAGGCTTTGGAGCGGTGCAACAGGCAGCTGCTGCAGCTGAAACGGGAGTGCGCTGACTGCCAGGCCTTAGAGCAGGTGGATTCCTTTGTATTCTCCGCAATGCAGCTATGCGCCGCATTTGAGGAATTTTTTCTGGAGGATGGGGGATTTGCAGAGCGGGAAGAGGCGATGGAGTTCTATTTGAACCTGCGCCATTTCCTGAACATGCATGAGCGTTTGGATGAGAATTACGTGATTTATGCGGAGCATGTTCCAGATGGCCGGTTTAAGCTGAAGCTGTACTGTGTGAATCCGGCGAAGAACCTGCAGGGATGTCTGGACAGGGGCAGGAGCGCCATTTTCTTTTCCGCCACTTTGCTGCCGATTCAGTATTACAAGAAGCTGCTAAGCGTCAGGGAGGACAACTATGCGGTGTATGCCCAGACTGTCTTTGACCCGCGGCAGCATCTTTTGGCGGTTGCCTGTGACGTGAGCAGCAAATATAGCCGCCGCACGGACTTAGAATTCCAGAAAATTGCCTGCTATGTCTATGAGGCTGTCAAAGGGCGCCGGGGAAACTATATGGTGTTTTTCCCTTCCTACAAGATGATGGATTCGGTAAAAGAAAAATTCCTGGCGAAGCTCAAGGGGGAGGATGGGATAGAATGCATATTGCAGGAAAGCGGCATGGGGGAACGGGAGCGGGAAGATTTTCTGGAGGCATTTTCTAAGGAGCGCCAAAATACCTTGGTGGGCTTTTGCGTGATGGGGGGGATATTCGCAGAGGGGATTGACTTGAAGAAGGAGGCCTTGATTGGCGCAATCATTGTGGGAACAGGCTTGCCGCAGATAAGCAATGAGCGCAGCATCTTGAGGCGGTACTATGACCGGCAGGAAGGGGCTGGCTTTGACTACGCCTTCCGCTATCCGGGTATGAATAAGGTGCTTCAGGCCGCAGGGCGCGTAATCCGCACTGCAGAGGACAGGGGGGTGATTCTCCTGCTGGACGAGCGTTTCCTGGAGAGGGAATACCAATGCTTGTTTCCCCGGGAATGGGGCGCTTACCAAACAGTGAGCCTATCCAAAGCGCAGGAGGCGGTGCGGCGGTTCTGGGAAGGCGGCTTGGATTAATCCGGCTCTTTTTGCGTCAGCTTATCCAGTTGGTCCTCCACAATCCGGAAGTGCTTGTCAAAGGCTTTCATGGCCGCTGGCAAGTCCTTCTCCATCAGGGCGTTGTAAATCCCCCAGTGGGATCGGCGGAGCAGTTCTGCGCGCATGCGGTTCATCAGTATTTTCGTGCGGAAATTCTCGATGAACTGATCCATCAGGTTGTCCAGCATGGAACTGTACAAGATGAGGATGCGGTTATGGGAAGCGTTGACCAGCATATGGTGGAACTTCACGTCCAGCTTGGCGCTCTCCCGGGAACTCATGGGCTCTTCCATTTGGATGAGGATTTGGTGCATTTCCTCTAGTTCCTCCGGCGTGGCGGCGTCAATCGCCAAGCGGATGGCCGCATATTCGTAGCCGGTGCGGATATGGAAGATTTCCGTGGAGTCAATCTCCATCAGCGCCATCACCATGTTGACGGATTTCATCATGTATTCCATGGGGTCGCAGCGGACATAATTGCCGCTTCCCTGAAGGCATTCGATGAGCCCGGTGATTTCCAGCATGTGCATGACCTCCCGGATGGAATTGCGGCTGACTCCCAATTTCTCAGCGATTTCCCGTTCCGTGGGGATTTTGTCGTTTAATTTCAGCTCGCCGGACAAAATCTGGTCTGAAAAATAGTCAAATACATACTCATATGTTTTTTTCCCATTTAATTTTGGAGTGTCCATTCTGCCCTCTTCTTTCTTATCATTCCTGCCGTTGGGGAAGAATGAAATTATTTATGGTGATATGGTAGATGTGTGCTTACGCTATGGAATTTATTGTAATATAATGCAGGAAAATTTGCAAGGGAAAAATATGGCGGGGAAAACGAGAGGAACAGCAACAGCAGGCTGCCATACAGGGCGGCAAGCCTGCTGTTTGCTTGGTGAAAATATGTATGTATTACTCCAGCCTGCAATGTATGCTGAAAGGATTGGAGCCTTGCAAAACGGAGAGGAAGCCATTTTGCGGCATTATACCGCAGGTGTTACCATAACGGACACCCCATCCGGGATAATTGCGATATGGGCGTTCCTGCCTTTTTCTTTCAGAGCCATCTCTAAGGCCTCGTTTACGTCTGCCGCTGTCTCAAATCCCATTTCCTGCGCCATGCTGCGGTATTTTTCACACATGACATAGATGACCTTGTGGTGGATTAAAATACGGCTTTGGATCTGGTATTCCCATTGGTCGGGTTTCGTCTGGCTCTGGGGGACGCGCAAAATCCCATCCATCAAGGACTGTGGGCTCTCACAGTCTTTTAAGGCATTGTAAAATCCTTCGCCCCCATGGCCGTCCCCGCAGTTGGAAACCATGATGATAAT
>CAOKUK010000244.1 GCA_948472595.1 uncultured Eubacterium sp. | reverse complement strand
TGCTAACGTTGCTTATTATAGCACAGCCTTTCCGAAAAAACCAGCATTCTTTTGAAATTCAGATAAACTTCTGAAAATTGGGCAGAATACCTTTGCAAATGTATGAGATTCTGCTATAATAAAAAAATGAAAAATTTTAGGAGGCGCAATCATGGCGGAAGACAGGAAAGCATATATGATAAAAGACGACAATCTGGGGGAAGTGCGCATTGCGGACGAGGTAGTGGCGATTATCGCCGGCCTGGCGGCCACGGAGGTGGAGGGCGTCAGCTCCATGCGGGGGAACATTACCAATGAGCTGGTCAGCAAGCTGGGGATGAAGAACCTCTCGAAGGGGATTAAAGTGAAGATCCAAGAGAATGTGGTGAGCGTGGACGTAGCGCTGAACATCTGCTTTGGCTATGCCATCCCGAAGGTCTCCTCCAGCGTGCAGGAAAAGGTGAAGTCTGCCATTGAGAATATGACAGGGCTGGATGTTGCCCGAGTGAACGTGCGGATTGCAAGCGTGGACTTAGAGAAGCGCAAATAGAGGAAGGGATATGAGCCGGAGAGAAATCAGAGAGCAGATTTTTAAGCTGCTGTTCCGGGCGGAGTTCCATGAGCGGGAAGAGATGCCGGAGCAACTGCAGTTTTTTATGGAAGAGTTAGGGCAGGAAGAGAACAAAGACACCCAGTATATCAAGGGCAAATTTGGGAAGGTCCTGGAGCGCATGGATGAGCTGGACGCCATGGTGAACCAGGTAGCCCAAGGCTGGAAGACCAGCCGCATGGGCAAGGCGGATTTGGCCATTATACGCCTCGCCGTATATGAGATGAAGTTTGAAGAGGATGTGCCGGAAGGCGTGGCCATCAATGAAGCCGTGGAGCTGGCAAAGATATATGGGACGGATGATTCCTCCTCTTTTGTCAATGGGATCCTTGCGAAATTAGTATGAGGAAGAACGTGTATACCGTAGGCCAGGTGAACGCTTACATCAAGAACATGTTCACCCAGGATTTCATGATGAGCCGCATTTATGTAAAGGGGGAAGTCTCCAACTGCAAATACCATACCTCCGGGCACATTTATTTCACCTTAAAGGATGAGTCCGGGTCGCTGAACGGCGTTCTGTTTGCCGGGAACCGCAAGGGTCTTGGATTTACCATGAAAAATGGGGACAACGTCATTGCGCTTGGCTCCATTTCCGTCTATGAGCGGGATGGGAAATACCAGCTTTACGCCCGGGAGATCCTGCCGGACGGCGAAGGACTCCTCTACCAGCGTTTTGAGCGGCTGAAGCAGGAATTGGAGGAAATGGGGATGTTTGCCCAGGAATATAAGCAGCCTATCCCCAAATATATCAAAACCCTTGGCATAGTGACAGCCCCCACGGGCGCTGCCATCCGCGACATACAGAATATCAGCCGCCGCAGGAATCCTTATGTGCAGGCCATCCTGTTCCCGGCTTTGGTGCAGGGGGAGGGCGCAGCCGCCAGCATCGCAAATGGCATCCGCGCCCTGGATCTCATAGGGGTGGACGTGATTATTTTGGGAAGGGGCGGCGGCTCTGTGGAAGATTTATGGGCCTTCAACGAGGAAATCGTGGCAAGGGCCATTTTTGAGTGCCAGACGCCTACAATCTCTGCCGTGGGCCATGAAACGGACACCACCATTGCAGATTATGTGGCAGACTTGCGGGCGCCCACCCCTTCTGCAGCTGCAGAGCTGGCTGTCTACGATATCCGGGAGCTGGAGGGGATTTTGCTGTCGCAGCGCTTAAGCTTGAACCGCAGGATGGCCGAAAAGCTGGAGCATTCCAGGGAGCGCATTCGGCAATGCGGGAGCCGCCTGCAGATTTTGGCGCCAGGAAGCCAGATTAATGAGAAACGGCAGACCACAGTGGATTTGGAGGAAAAGCTGCGCATGCGGATGGAGGCCATCCTGCTGCAGAAGAAGCACCGCTTAGAGCTTTGCGCCCAGAAGCTGGAGACGGCATCCCCGGTGCGGAAATTAAGCCAGGGCTATGCATACCTTGCAGATTGTGAGGGGCGGATGGTCAAAAGCGCAGCGGACATGGCGCCGGGGGATATCATAGACGCCTATTTGTTGGACGGCAGGATTCGGGCAGAAGTGAAAGAGACAGAGCTATCCAAGCGCCGGCACCATACGCAGTGAGAAGCATGAGGGAGGGCAGGGGCGTTTGGGAAGCGGCAAATGTGCGGCGCAGAATCCAGCTATGCTGGGTTCTGTTTTCAATGTTTGCGCCCGGTAAATGGGGCGGCAGAACAGTCTTTTATATGGAACGGAGGTTAGAGACAAATGGCAGATACAGTGGAAAAAGAGCCTTCTTTGGAAGAGTCTTTCCAAGAGCTAGACCAAATCATAGAGAAAATGCAAGGCCGGGAAGTGACCCTTGAGGAGTCCTTTGCCTTATACGAGCAAGGCATCCGAACATTAAAGCTCTGCACCCAAAAAATAGACGCTGTGGAGAAAAAAATGCTGTTGCTGAATGCCCAAGGCGAATTGGAGCCTTTTGGCGGCGCAGTCTAAGGACTTCTAAAAGAGATTCAATGCGGCAATCCTCTATGTGGATTTCACAGCGTTTCGCCTCCTATTCCAGAGACAGCCTCTGCCCCCTTTTTTATCCTTAGTGTGTCTGCAAATTCCCAAAAAGCTCTTGCATAACCATCCAAAACATGATATGATGACAGAAAATATGTTCGAAAGAGAGGCGCGTATGTTTACAGCAATTGAATTATTTGCAGGGGCGGGAGGCCTGGCCCTGGGCATGGAGCAGGCCGGCTTTTCGCCCCTCGGTTTGATTGAGATTGACAAGGATGCCTGTGAAACCTTAAGTAAGAACAGGCCGGAATGGAATGTGGTCTGTGAAGATATAGCGCATATAACGGAACAGGATTTGGAAGAATATTTCCATGTCAAGCGCGGCGAGCTGGATTTGCTTTCCGGCGGCGCCCCCTGCCAGGCATTCTCCTATGCGGGCAAGCGCCTGGGCTTGGAGGACGCCAGGGGCACATTGTTTTATCATTACGCCATTTTTTTGGAGAAACTGCAGCCGCGTATGTTTTTATTTGAGAATGTGAAGGGCTTGCTGTCCCATGACGGCGGAAAGACCTACCAGACGATGCTGCGGATTTTCGAGAAGACGGGGTATGCGATACAGAAGCAAGTCCTGAATGCGTGGGATTACGGCGTGGCGCAGAAGAGGGAGAGGCTGATTACCATAGGAATCCGCAAGGATTTAAAGCGGAGGGCGCGCTTTGCGTTCCCCAAGCCCCATGCCTACAAGCCAGTGCTTCGGGACGTGCTGCAGGACGTGCCCGAAAGCGCAGGCATTGCCTATGGGGAGAACAAGCGCAAGATTTTTGAGCTGGTGCCCGCTGGGGGCTATTGGCGGGATATCGACCAAGATATCGCCAAGGAATATATGAAGAGCTGCTGGAATATGGAAGGGGGCAGGACAGGCATCTTACGCCGCATGAGCATGGACGAGCCTTCCCTTACCGTCCTGACTTCCCCTTCCCAGAAGCAGACGGAGCGCTGCCACCCCTTAGAGGCCAGGCCCTTTACCGTCCGCGAGAATGCAAGGTGCCAGAGCTTCCCGGACGAGTGGGAGTTCTGCGGGAACGCCATGTCCCAGTATAAGCAGGTGGGCAATGCAGTTCCGGTGGGCTTGGCCTATGAGGTAGGGCTGAAAATACACGAGACATTGGAGGGGCTGCGGGAATGGGAGGATGGGCGCTAAGCTTTCTTTCGGAAGCAGATTTTAAGGCCCATGTGAGGGCCACCATTGAGAAATATGGGGAGAAGCTGGATCCCTTTGACATCAAGCGTTTCAATAAGAATATCATTGACCCGGTGAAGCTGATTTTCGACAAGACTGTCTATGGCTTTGATTGGGAGACGATTGTCGGGAACGAGGTGTTCCGGCAGCGGGATAAGGCCAATAACAATGACATCGGCTATTTCCACCAAAGGATTTTCCAATACATAGGCCATTGCCATGTGCCGGAGAACGGCAGGGAAGGCGGATGGGACGTGATTTACCAGGATGAGGCCGGCATTGAGCTGCCAGGCGGGGATGTGGTGCGCAGGGTCTATGTAGAGATGAAGAACAAGCATAACACGATGAATTCGGCTTCCGCAGGGAAGACTTATATTAAGATGCAGCACCAGCTGCTGCAGGATGATGACTGCGCCTGTTTTTTGGTGGAGGCCATCGCCCAGAAGTCCCAGAATATAAAATGGGAGACCACCGTGGACAAGAGGAAGGTTTCCCACAGGAGGATCCGAAGGGTCAGCATAGACCGGTTTTACGCCTTGGTGACAGGGCAGGATGATGCCTTTTACCAGATGTGCATGGCGCTGCCTGCTGTCATTGAAGAGGTTGTCCGATGCGCAGAGGGCGTGAAGGCGCCCCATGACACCGTCCTGGACGGGCTTAGGGAGGTTGCCAATCAGGCCGGCGGGCAGGACGCATCCATGGCCATGGCCGTCTATATGCTGGGCTTTGGCACCTACCTGGGATTTGGGAATGGGCAGGCGGAGCTATTTTAGAAAGGAACGATACGGATATGGATATGAGAGCAGAGATTGCAGCCAGGGCAGAGCAGATAGAGGCTGTGATTGCCAGGTACCTCCCCAAAGAGGAGGGGTTCCAGAAGACTGTGATTGCAGCGATGAATTACAGCGTGCTGGCTGGCGGGAAGCGGCTGCGTCCCATGCTGATGTGGGAGACTTA
>CAOKUK010000243.1 GCA_948472595.1 uncultured Eubacterium sp. | reverse complement strand
GAATACGGTCAATGCCTCTTATACAAAGGTACGGTTAGAAGGGCTGCGCCCAGATTTCTGCTACCAGAACCTTTACAGCGGCACATGGCATTATGGGGATGAGCTTATGAACCTGGGTCTTATTACTACCGACCCGACAGCGGGGCAAGTACCGGCAGGCGTGACGCCTTGCGCAGATTTCGAATCCAGGATTTATGTGCTGGAAGCGATGCCTGGGCAGCAGGGAAACCTATCCCCTGACAATCCGGCTGAACCTGCGGCAACGGGCACAAGGGGGCAGAAACCATGAAATGGCAGAAATTAAGCGCAAAACGTATTTTGATGATGGCAGTGGGGATCCTTCTGATTGGGATGTGCGTGGCGTCTTATCGGATGAGCTGTTTCGGGGTGGATCCCTTCACTTGCATGAACCTGGGAATCAGTGGATTCCTTCATATGTCATTCGGCACATGGCAGCTGATAATAAATGCTTTCATCCTGGCCCTTGTATTCTTTACCGTCAGGCGCAATATTGGGCTTGGGACAGTCGTGAATATGGTATTTGTAGGGTATATCGCAGACTTCCTGTGCTGGCTGTCCTTAGAGCAGCTTAAAATGCCGGTCACCCTGCCGCTGCGGGTTTTCCTGCTGGCGCTTGGGACCTTGTTCGCCTCCTTGGGGTGCGCCCTTTATATGGTGGCCGACCTTGGGATTGCCCCCTATGACAGCGTTGCGTTTATTATCATCAAAGGAGTTGGGGAAAAGATGCCGTTCCGCGCGGCGCGCATTCTCTCCGATGTATGTGTCATGGCCGTGGGCGTGGCCTTCTGCCTGATGGCGGGGAACAATTTATGGGAAATCATTGGAATAGGCACCGTCATCAACGCATGCTGCAACGGGCCGCTGATCCAGTTTTTCCGAGGGAAAATCGAAAAAGGGCTGACAGCCAACCCATAAACCCGTACCATATTGGCAGATTCCGGGCAGGGCTTGCAAGACTTGCAGAAGGCATTGCCATTAAAACAGATATGGCAATGCCTTCCTTTGGGCTATCTTACGCAAACAACGCAGCGCACTGCTCCGTTATTTCCGGATACTCACCTTCTTGCCAACCCCGCGTTTGGAAAGGAATCCCTTATATGCCTTCCATTTGCTCTTCGGCACCTTGATGACAGCCTTTGCGGAAATCTTGCGGAAGGCGTTGGCGCCTACCCTCTTGCTGGTGAGCTTCGCAGTCTTTATCGTAATGCTTTTTAGTTTCTTACAGCCGTCAAAGCATTGCCTGCCAATGCTTGCCACCTTAGAAGGGATGGCAACCTTCCCCAGCGATGTACACTGATAAAATGCCTTTGCCCCCAAGGAGGCCGCATTTTTCCCTAAGGTTACGGATGCCAGCTTCTTACAGCCGCTGAATGCGCCGCTTCCAATGGTTTTTAACTTGCTGCCCGTCTTAACCGTCTTAAGGTTCGCGCAGCCTTGGAAGGCACTGCTTCCGATAGAGGCCACATTTTCCCCTGTCTTTATGGCCTTCAGGCTGATGCAATTACGGAAGGCATTGCTTCCAATGGTTTTTAAAGATTTCCCCATGGATATTGTCTTTAGCTTCTTGCAGCCGTCAAAGGCGCCGCTTCCGATTCCTGTTATATTCTTGCCTAGTTTGGCAGACTGCAGTTTGGCGCAGCTGCGGAAGGCATTTTTGCCAATGGCGGTCACCTGGTAGGGAATCCCGTCTACCGTGACCTGTGACGGGATATTCACAGATTTCACGGAAACGCTGCTTGGCTTCTGGTAAGATACCGTTCCTGCCCATTTGCCATTTACTTTCCGTATGGAGGATACCCGGTAAACACCCTTTGAGGAAGCATCCTTTAAAATATCGCCAACCTTAGGCTGTTTGGGAGGCTTCGTTTCTCCTGTGGCTGGAATCTCTTCCGTCCTTGTAAGGCCGCAGACGGTGCAGGTGAAGGTCTTTTCCCCTTTTTCCGAAGCCGTGGGCTGCTTTGTCACCACGCCCCTGTCCCAAGTATGTTCTTTATGAATCTCCCCCGTAGCCGGGATTACCTCCCCGTCCGCCACTTTTTCCCCGCAGACAGTACAGTAGGTATCCCCTGTATATCCAGGCGATGTGCTGGTGGCCTCTTTGCGGTTCCACAGGGCTGTCTGGGAATGGTCGTCCGTGTCATCCCTTACTTCAATCTTATCTGCCACAATGACACAATCTGTCGCTGCGCTGTTCTTCTTCCCGGTCACCCGTACTTTTAGCGTATGGGCGCCTGGCTGCAATTTTCCTGTCTCATATACCAGCGCCTGATCCTGTTTATCGGCCTGGTAAAGGTCTACCTCCTGCTCCGCCCCATTATCTACCGAAAAGGCAGCAATCCCGATATTCCGGTTTTTCGTGCTGTAATATCTCAGCGATGTGCCGTGGAATGTGAAGGAAAGCGCAGCCTCTGGATCGTTGGACCAAGAATTGTCCCCCTCATAGCAGGCGCTGTCCTTGCTGGCATTCCATATCCCCGTATAATGGAACTGGTTCTCCCCAGCCCCTGCCATCGTATCATTGAAGAAAGCGCCTGCCGTGCCGGAAGATATTTCCACACGGTCGGTATTCACATAACAATCTGATGCGCTGCTATGTTTCTCCCCGGTCACGCAGACGGATAGCGTATGCTGCCCCTGCTCCAGCAGCCCTGTATCAAACAGCAATGCGCCTCCATCGCGCTGGCCGCTGTAACAGTCCACCCGCTTTTGGGGGCCTCCGTCTACGGAAAAAGCCGCAATGCCGTGGGCGGGCGCCTTTGCCCCATAATACTTCAGGCCTGTGCCCTCAAAGCGGATGGTGCAGACGTCCCCTGCCTGTTTGGAATAATGGTTATCATTCTGGTAGGCAGTCTTCTCCTGGCCGTACGCCCAGCCGCTGCCCTGGTAATCAAATTGGTACATCCCAGCCCCCACATGGCTGTCATTCAGGACATAAGGGTCGGGCAGGAAAGGCTTAGCCTGGCCGGACACCTTGGAGGCCGGCACCAGCCCCTCTGCGGCAAAGGGCTCTATCTGGATGCTGACAGTGGCTGGTTCTAAGCCTTCCGAAGCCACGGTAAAAGAGGCCGTCCCAACAGAATCTCGGACAGACTGCACCAGGAATGCTATTTTCCCATCCTCAAGCTCCACGTTCCGTTCTGAAATCAACGTAGCCTTTGCGCCCCCCGTCTGGGTGACATTAATTTTATTGGATGCAAATGGGACGGGGTTCCCCTCTGCATCTACGGCAGTAACAGAGACGCTTGTCATGTCTGTCCCATCCGCCGTCAATGTGCCGCAATCCGCTTCCGCCACCAGGCGCAGAGCCTCTCCTGGCGTCTTCCGGACACACTCCCCTGCCGCTGCCCCCTTATGGTAACCCACTGCCTTCAGTTCCCCAGCCTCATAGGCAATTCCCTCAAAGGAGAAGATGGGGTGGGGCAGGGAGGTATATTGATTGGGCTGTATCCTGCCCTTGGATACGCCGTTCACAAACAGCTCCACTTCCTCACAGTTGCTCATCACATAGACGGTGCTGGAGGTATTGCTGGTCCAGTTATTGGCAATATAGACCATTGCCCCAGCTTTCTCCACGTCTTGCTGCGTCCGATAAAGGTAGGCCACCGGCTTCTCATGGCGGAACAAGTCATAAAGGCCGCTGTAGAATACATGCCCAGACCGGGTATAATTCACCTCATTGTTGTAATCAAACATGCTCCATCCAAAGCCGCCTGCCACTTTGTCGTTTCGGTAGAAATAATCCAGCGGCTCTGCGAAGGAATCAATAAACTTATTGGCGTCGCCATCCGAAGCCCAGCTCATGCCGTCCCCCCACCAGTCGTTGGAATGCTCCGTCACCATATAAGGGATATGGGGCGGGTTTTCCGGATAGCGGTAATTCACGGTCAGGATATCGTCCACAACGGTATCGTCCGCCGGGATATGGTTGCCGCTAGGCTCATTGGGAAGGGCATACTCCCAACGCACCCCATGGACAGGGCGGGTAGGATCCAGGCGATGGATCA
This sequence comes from uncultured Eubacterium sp., assembly GCA_948472595.1. Classification (GTDB taxonomy): domain Bacteria; phylum Bacillota; class Clostridia; order Lachnospirales; family Lachnospiraceae; genus Petralouisia. The sequence goes on along the minus strand of CAOKUK010000243.1, from coordinate 723 downwards.
GCTCCTTGCATTCCGTATTGAAGGCTGTGTCCGTCTTGGACTCATTTGGCCTGGTGGACCAGCTGATGACGGAGGGATGGTTCCTGTCCCGTAAAATCAGCTCTTCCAGGTTGTTTTTAAATTCCTCTTTCCAGCCATTATCCCCGATATGCTGCCATCCCGGAGCCTCTGTAAATACCAGGAGGCCTATCTCATCGCACCTGTCCATAAAAGACGGATCCTGCGGGTAATGGGAACAGCGCACGGCGTCAATCCCATTTGCCTTGATTAAGTCAGCATCCTGCACCTGCAGCTTATCCGGCACGGCGCGGCCAATCCAAGGCCACTGCTCATGGCGGTTGATGCCCGTAATCACCCTTTTCTTGCCATTCAGATAAAAGCTGCCGTCCTCCGGCCCCTGGGCGAAATGGAAATAGCGCATGCCAAATCGGACGCTGTAGGAATCAATCTCCATATCCCCGTCCTTTACCTTCGTCACAGCCGTATACAAGTAAGGGTCGTCCACATCCCATAAATGGGGATTTGCAACTGCCCCTGTCTGAAGCGCCAGGGATGCCTGGGAAGCTGACGGCACATCCGCCTGCCCCAAGGCAGAGGCCACAGGATTCCCTGCCGCGTCCAGTACGGCCATTTCTACCGTATACGATTTGTTTTCCCCAGACTTATTCTGGATATCCACCTGGTTGGCCACAACCCCGGTCAGTCCGCTGCCGTCCGAAAGCC
>CAOKUK010000242.1 GCA_948472595.1 uncultured Eubacterium sp. | reverse complement strand
GGAGAGGATGGAGACGAAGGGCTTTATGCAGGCGCTGACTTCTTCTGCGAGGAGGGCATAGTGGACGTCTACGCTACCCGAGACCTCACCCATCTGCCGCAAAACCCAGACGGCAGCCAAGACCCCAGCGGAATCCTGACCGGGCTCCAGGAGTTTTCCCAAGAGGAATTTGACGCCCGCAACATAGAGGCCATAAAAAACCCACCCATAACGGAAGCGATCGACTCTGAGGGAGGCGAACTCACCCAAGAGGAAATCCAAAACATGGCCGAAGAATACCGCCCCTATGGCCTCACTTACGATTCTAAGACAGCCCAATGGCGCTATGACGGCCAAAAAGTAAACTGCTGCCTGGACATCCTAACCTCAAACGGCGCCTCCCCAACCGGCGGAAATTTCCAAGGCACGCTGCGCAGTTTTGGGGACAAGGATAACAAGGGCGGCGTAAACATCCGCACTATCCGTGATTTCGCCCATCCCAACCCAGAAGGAAACGGCACCCTAACCGGAATCGAAGCCTGCGCCCCAGAAAAATAACCTCCAAAATATGCAGGAAAACCCTCTTCGCCAGCCAAAGTCAGCCTCTCTGGCATCCCCCGCCCAGAGAGGCATCTTTCCCCCATTTTCCCCCAATATTAGAATATTTATGAAATTTTAACAAATTTTTAGTATACATTAACTTTTTTATATGCTAAAATAAAACGTAAAACTTTTTACCATGCTTTTGAGAGAGCAACCCAAACCAAAATTATGAATACACACATAACTATGAAACAACTCCCCGAATCCGAGCAGCCCGTGGAGAAGTGCGCCCGCTATGGCGCACAGTCCCTCTCCGACGCCGAGCTCCTTGCCGTCATCCTTCGGAGCGGCACCCAGGAGGTCACGGCTCTGCAGCTTGCCCAGCTCTTCCTCGCCCAGCGCGACAAGAACCTTTTAAACCTGTTCACCATGCCGCCAGAGGAAATGCAGCGCATTCCTGGCATCGGCCAAGTAAAGGCCGCCCAGTTGAAATGCATCGCCGAGCTGGCCAGCCGCATCGCCAGGACCAGCCGCCTTCGGGACGTCACGCTGAACGACCCCAGCAGCATCGCCGCTTACTACATGGAGACCTTGCGCCACGAGCCTAAAGAGTGTCTCCTTTTGGCCATGTTTGACTCCAAAAGCGCTCTTTTAGGGGACGCCGTCATCTCCGTAGGCACCGTGAACAGTTCCCTGGTGTCTCCTAGGGAGGTCTTCTTGAAAGCGCTGGAATATAAGGCTGTGCACATCGTGCTGCTGCATAACCACCCCAGCGGCGACCCAGCCCCCAGCGAGTCAGACAGCCAGGTGACCCACCGGGTTTTAGAATGCGGCGCCATGCTTGGGATTGCTTTGGCGGACCATATCATCATCGGGGACAACCGATATATGAGCTTTAGAGAAAATGGCCTTTTAGGCTGAGGAAAGGAACGTAAATTATGGCATCAAATGTTTATGGAATTGATTTAGGAACCTTCAACTTAAAAATATACTGCAAATCCACGGGCAAGGTGATCAATGAGAAGAACACCATCGCCATTGTGGGCAAGAACCAGCTCTATGCTTTCGGGGACGACGCATATGCCATGTATGAGAAAGCCCCAGACGCCATAAAGGTGTCCTTCCCCGTGGTCAACGGCGTCATTGCCGATTACAATAACATGCAGAATATGATAGGCAAGGTCTTTGAGAAGCACGTAAAGGGTCACATCAAAGGCTCTGAATTTATCGTGGCAGTCCCTACGGACATCACCGAGGTGGAGAAGAAGGCCTTTTTCGATTTGTTTTACAAGAGCAAGTTTAAGCCCAAGAGCGTGCTGCTTTGCGAGAAGCCCATTGCCGATGCGGCGGGGCTGGATTTGGACGTGAATTCCCCTACCGGCTTTATGATTGTGAACATTGGCGCAGACACCACGGAGATTTCCGTCATTTCCTTAGGCGGCCTAGTGCTGAGCGATTTGCTGCATTTTGGCGGGAAGCGGATTGACGAGGTCATTATCAACCACCTGAAGCGCAAGTTCAGCCTGGTCATAGGCCAGAAGACTGCCATGTACCTGAAAGAGGAGTTAGGCTGCGCCCTTCCGGAGGAAGAAATCAAAAGCGCCGTCATCGTAGGGCGCGACGTGGTCAGTGGCCTGCCCATTGAAATGGAGATTGGCTCCGATGTGGTCTATGAAGCCATTAAGGACAGCCTGGAGACTATTTGCGGCTCCATCAAGATGATTTTGGAGAAGACCCCCCCAGAGCTTGCCCGGGATATCATCCATTCCGGCATTTACATCACAGGCGGCTCTTCCCGGATTCGGAAGATGGATCAGCTGTTTTCGGACATTACCAATATCCAGGTGAACACCTGCGAGCTGCCGGAGGAAAGCGCTGTCCGGGGGCTGAACAAAATCGTTTCCAACGACAAGTTCAGCAGGCTTGCTTTTACCATGAAAGACAGAATCTATAGTTAAAGGTCGAATTATTTATGAAACGCAAATCAAAACACTCCATACCAACAAAATATACTTTGCTGCTCCTGGCAGGCGCCTGTGTCTTAGTGATGTTCATAAGCTTTACCCTGAACCTTTCCGGCGGCCCTCTGAATACGGTGGCTGGATATGTGTTCGTGCCGATGCAAAAGGGCATCAACACCGTGGGCTCCTGGATTGTGTCCCGGGCTGACGATTTGAAGTCCCTGCGGGACGTAATGCAGGAGAACAAGGAACTGCAGGCGGAGGTGGACAGGCTGACCCAGGAAATGAACACCATCAAATTGGAGCGCTACGAGCTGGACAATTTAAGGGAGCTGATGGAGCTGGATCAGAAGTACCCCAGTTATGAGAAGGTGGCGGCGCGGGTTATCGGCAGCGATGGCGGCAACTGGTTCAACACCTTCCTGATTGACAAGGGATCCAAGGATGGCATCGAGAAGGACATGAACGTGATTGCCGGAAGCGGCCTAGTGGGCATCGTGATTGACACGGGCTCTAATTATGCCAAGGTCCGTTCTATCATTGACGACGCCAGCAATGTCAGCGGGATGTCCCTGTCCACGGCAGACCGCTGCATTGTCAATGGGAATCTGGCCACCATGAACGACGGGCAGGTCATTGAGTTTTCCAGCCTGAAATGTAAGGACGGCGCAGTGGAGGTGGGAGAGCAGCTTGTGACTTCCCACATCAGCGACAAATACCTAGAGGGCATTTTAATCGGCTATGTCAGCACCATTGAGCGGGACGCCAACAACCTGACTTATTCCGGGACAGTTACCCCTGCGGTGGATTTCCAGCACCTGCAGGAGGTGCTGGTGGTGTTGGATAAGAAGGCGGAGCTGGAGGACTGAATTCTATAAAAGGAGCGCAGATTTCAAGTTATGAGACGCAAAATATCTGTATTTTTCATAATTGCCATATGCTTCCTGCTGCAGTGCACCCTGTTCCAGGCCTTGGCGATTGCATTCATCTCGCCCAACCTCTTGATTGTGGTGACTTCCTCCTTTGGGTTTATGCGGGGCAGGAAGGAAGGGATGTGGATTGGTTTTTTCAGCGGGTTGCTGCTGGATATCTTTTATGGGAGCGTGATAGGGTTTTATGCCTTGGTGTATGCCTGCATCGGCTATGTCAATGGGTTCTTCCGCAAATGGTTCTTCCCGGACGACATCAAGCTGCCCTTAGCGCTGATTGACGCAAGTGATTTTTCCTACAGCATGCTGGTGTACGCATTTCTGTTCCTTTTGCGGGGCAAGCTGCAGTTCACCTACTATTTGCTGCATATCATGCTGCCGGAACTGGTGTATACGATTCTTGTGACGATTGTCTTGTATTTTATTATCCTGAAAATAAACCAGAAGCTGGAAATTATAGAGAAAAGGAGTGCGAGCAAGTTTGTTTGAATTTATAAAAAGTATCCCAAAAAGAATATTGGAAGCCAGGCTTTTCGTGCTCTGCGTCATTATCGTGCTGCTTTTTTCCATACTGCTGCACCGCATTTTCGTGCTCCAGGTGGTCAATGGGGAGGAGTACTTAGACAACTATACCCTCCTTATCCAGAAGGAGCGCATCACTTCCGGAACCCGGGGCAGCATTTATGACCGCAATGGGAAGCTTTTAGCTTATAATGAGCTATCCTATTCCATCACCATCGAGGATAACGGCGTCTATGAGAGCGCCAAGGAGAAAAATCGGCTTATGAACCAGGAGCTGAATACCCTTGTCCAGATGATTGAGGGAAAAGGGGATGAGATTTCCAACAGCTTCAGCATCCAGGCCGGGGAAGGCGGAGCCTATGATTTCACTGTGTCTGGGAAGGCCTTGGAGCGGTTCTTGGCGGACGTCTATGGGCACAAGAAGGTGGACGAGCTGGGATACAACAAGAAATTAGGGTATGATGAGAGCCAGGCCGGCCCGGAGCAGGTGATGGAATACCTGCAGGACAAGTTTGGCATCCATGTGGAGGGGAAGGAGTACGAAGGGAAAGAGGAGTATGACTTCTATACGCCGGAGGAGGCCTATAAAATCATGTTCCTGCGCTATGCCATTTCCCAGAACAGCTTCCAGAAATATGTGCTGACTACTGTGGCGCAGGACGTCAGCGAGGAGACGGTGGCCATGGTTAAGGAGAACTCCGACATCCTCCAGGGTGTGGACGTGATGGAGGACAGCGTGCGCAAATATGAGGACAGCGTGTACTTTTCCCATATTATTGGCTATACCGGGCAGATTTCCCAGGCGGAATACGATGAGC
>CAOKUK010000241.1 GCA_948472595.1 uncultured Eubacterium sp. | reverse complement strand
CAATGACTTAACATGGCGGATGGGATTTTGTAGCAATTATCTGACAGCAGGTATGTAAAAAGGCGTGTGTTTATTAGGGAAACCGCCAAAACAGGGAAGTTTTTGAATAAAAATGTTGAAAAACTTTTCTGCAACTACTTGACATAAGAGGGGATTGACTATCAGAACCCAGTGTTCCGCAACAGCGATGGGAGTACCAGGATTGAAGCAATCTGGGATCAGACGGACAGGACGGGGACGCCTCCGGAAGGGTTTATCTATGGTACGGAGTATTTGGAGGAACGGATTAACAATGCCTTAAGGTCTATGGATCCCAGGTCGGTCGTGCCGATTACCGACCCGGAGGGGCATGGGACGTTTATGGCCAGCGTGGCTGCCGGGAGTGAAGTGCCGGAACAGGACTTTGTGGGCGCAGCTCCTTTTTCCAGGATTGTGATGGTGAAGCTTAAGCCGGCCAAGGAATACCTGCGTGAATTCTTCTTTGTCCCAAGGGATGCGGAGGCTTACCAGGAAAATGATATTATGGCAGGGGTGGCGTATCTGGAGAGCGTGGCAGAGAGGCTCCATATGCCGCTTGTCATCTGCTTTGGCTTAGGGTCGAATATGGGGAGCCATACGGGGGTCAGCCATCTGTCGTACTTGCTGAATGACATTACCCTGCGCAATGGCCGGGCTACCGTAGTAGCCACTGGGAATGAGGGCAATGAGCGCCACCATTATTTTGGCGCGATTGAGAAAGGGATGGAGTACCAGAATGTGGAGATCAATGTGGGGGAGGGGGTAGATGGGTTTTCCCTGGAATTATGGGCAAGGCCGCCCCAAAGGTTCTTAGTGGAGATCCTTTCGCCCACGGGGGAGCGGATGCCAAGTGATTATATTCTGTCTGGGGGGAGGGAATATCGGTTTTTATTCGAGAATACGAAGGTAACTGTGGATTACCGGATTACCGGGATTCTGGATGGGGCGCAGGTAATCTATATGCGTTTTGAAGGGCCTTCCCAAGGGATTTGGAATGTCCGGGTTATCCCAGAGATGGAAATGGCGAGTATGTTTAACATGTGGCTGCCGATAGGGGAGCTTCTGAAAGGGGAGGTGTTTTTTGTCCGTTCAAACCCGGATACGACGCTGACGGTCCCGGCCACATCGGCCGTGCCTATGAGCGTGGGGGCTTATGACGCCAGGGACAACAGTATTTACCTGAAGTCCGGCAGGGGATTTACCACAACGGGGATGGTGAAGCCGGACTTTGTAGCCCCAGGTGTAGGGGTATTTGGCGCAGGGCTTAGGGATACCTTTACGACTAGGGACGGCACCAGCGTGTCGGCAGCAGTGACAGCCGGGGCAGTGGCTTTATTGATGGAGTGGGGAATTGTCCGCGGCAATTACTCCACCATCACAAATATGGAGATGAAAAACATTATCATCCGGGGGGCGTCTAGGGATCCCAAAAGGACGTATCCGGATAAGGCTTTTGGCTGGGGCAGGCTGAATTTGTACCAGGCATTTGAGAACCTGCGGATCCAGTGAAAGGGGTAAGGAAAAGGGGTTGCCTGCATCAGCATGACTATCTGGCCATATTTATTTTTATAAAACTGGCACTTTATTATAAGGCCAGAAAGCGATAGACTGTTACAAGGCTGCCAAAGGGCAGCCGGTAAAAATGGGCATTAGAAGTACGGAACCGTTACAGATGAAGGAGGATATGGAAATATGGCAGCAGAGAGCAGATGGGAATTGAATAAGGAATTGGCGCAGATGTTAAAAGGCGGCGTTATTATGGACGTGACCACGCCGGAGCAGGCAAAGATTGCCGAAGAGGCGGGCGCATGCGCCGTGATGGCGTTAGAGAGGATACCGGCAGATATTAGGGCTGCCGGAGGGGTGTCTAGGATGAGCGACCCGAAAATGATCCAAGGCATCCAGGAGGCAGTCTCTATTCCTGTGATGGCAAAGTGCAGGATTGGACATTTTGCGGAGGCGCAGATTTTGGAGGCCATTGAGATTGATTACATTGACGAGAGCGAGGTGCTGTCCCCGGCGGACGATGTATACCATATTGACAAGACGCAGTTTAAGGTGCCTTTTGTATGCGGCGCCAAGGACTTGGGCGAGGCTTTGCGTAGGATTAGTGAAGGGGCTTCCATGATTCGGACAAAGGGCGAGCCTGGAACCGGGGATGTGGTGCAGGCGGTGCGCCATATGCGGAAAATGAACAGTGAGATTGCCCGCTTGGTGTCCATGCGAGAGGATGAGCTGTTCCAGGCAGCCAAGGAGCTGATGGTGCCTTATGATTTGGTGAAATATGTCCATGAAAATGGCAAGCTCCCTGTAGTAAACTTTGCCGCAGGCGGGGTGGCTACCCCGGCGGACGCTTCTTTGATGATGCAGCTGGGCGCAGAGGGCGTGTTCGTAGGATCTGGCATCTTCAAATCCGGGAATCCAAGGAAGCGCGCCAACGCCATTGTGAAGGCTGTGACGAATTACACGGACGCCAAGATGATTGCAGAGCTTTCCAAAGACTTGGGCGAGGCAATGGTAGGCATCAATGAGCAGGAAATCCAGCTTTTGATGGCGGAAAGGGGCGTATAAGATGAGGGTAGCGGTGCTGGCTGTGCAGGGAGCCTTCCTTGAGCATGAGCGCATCTTGCGGCAGCTGGGGGCGGACTGCGTGGAGCTGCGGAAGGGCAGCGACCTTCAGGGAGGGTTTGACGGCCTAATCCTCCCTGGCGGGGAGAGCACTGTCCAGGGAAAGCTCCTGCGGGAGCTCCATATGTTTGGAGAATTAAAGGAAATGATTGGCGCCGGCCTGCCAGTGATGGGGACTTGCGCTGGCTTGATCCTTCTGGCAGGGCGTCTGTCAAATGACGCAAACACCTATTTCGGCACTTTGCCAGTCACAGTTCAGAGAAATGCTTACGGCAGGCAGCTGGGGAGCTTTTCTGCATCATCATGCATCCTGGGGCTTTCAGAGGAGGGGCGGGAATTTCCGCTGGAATTTATCCGCGCCCCTTACATATCTGAAATCCATGACAGGGAACAGGCAGCCCCGATTGCCGTGCTGGATCGGATGCCGGATGGCTCTTATGGGGAAAATGTGGTGGGGGTTCGCTGCCAGAACCAAATAGGCCTTGCCTTCCACCCAGAGCTTACGGAGGATTACAGGTGCCATGAAATGTTTTTGAGAATGTGTTCGGCAAAATCTATGTCTTGACGGTATATTCCTGAATGCTTATAATACAGTTAGGGTCACGTGAATCAGTGCCCTTCAATCTGTATGATAAACACAAGGAGACCTTATAGCATGGAACCAACATTTTCAAAAAACAGGGGCGCTTGGCGCCAGCGGAAAGGGCTTGCACTTACCTTTTTCCTGATTGTTGTTGTTTTAGTGGTATTGGTTTTTTCCACCGGATGGTTCATGAGCTCTTCCCAGAAGGCTACGGAGACCTCCGTATATAACGTGAGTGAGTTTTATTTAAAAGAGCTTTCAGCTCAGACGGGCCGGCAGATGCAGAGCAGCCTGGATAACCAAGTGCAGAACCTGGGCGCCGCCATCCACGCCTTGAAGCAGGAAAATCTGTCAGACAAGGCCGCCCTGCGGAGCTATATCCTGGAGATGGCGGAGCTCTTTGACTTTGATTTCTTTGCCATCGTGGATGAGGATGGGATGGTGCATACGGCAGACAGCGCCTTTATGGGGCGGTCGAAGCTGGATTTTTTGTCTGAGACGGATTTTAAGGAACCGCATATCTCCATCAACCAGGATTTGGGAGCGGAGAACATGGTGATGATTGCCGTGCCCATCAAGGATTTGGAGTTTCAGGAAAAGCCTTTGGTGGGCGGCGTGATTGGCATCAATGCCAGCACGGTTTCCTCTAAGATTTCCCTTAAGAATGAGGAGGATCAGATTTTCTCCAATGTGATTTTGACGGATGGCTCCTACTTGGTCAAGACGCCCCATGTGCACCTTAAGGATAACAGCAATGTGTTCCGGGCATTGGAAGCCCAGGCGGATTTCCAGAAGGGGGACAGCGCCAAGAAGATGCGGCAGGATGTGCAGGCGGGCAAGAGCGGCATTATATCTTATTATCTGGATGGCATCTTGCATTATACATATTATGCGCCGGCTGAGGGGACCGGGTGGTACCTGACCACGACCATCCATTACGGCACGGTCAGCACCAATGTGGAGGCTGTTCGGTCTACGATTACCAAGAACAGCATGATTCAGCTGTCCTTGGTGCTGCTGGTGGTGTCTGTGGTATTGGTCATCTATTTCTGGCAGCGGCACAGGAATGAGATCCTCCATTTTGAGAAAATGCAGGTGGAAGAGGGCAGCAGGGCTAAGAGCCGCTTCCTCTCGAACATGTCCCATGATATCCGCACGCCGATGAACGCCATTATTGGGTTTACGGATTTGGCTATCCAACATGAGTATGATGCTGACCCAAGCCGCATCCATGAGTACTTGCTGAAAATCCGCATTGCCAGCCGCCACTTGCTGAGCCTGATTAATGATGTGCTGGACATGAGCCGCATTGAGAGCGGGAAAATGCAGCTGGATATCGTGCCCTGCAGCCTGCCGGAAATCTTGGACGGCATGAAGGCCATTGTGCAGGGGCAGGCGCAGGAGAGGGAGCAGTCCCTGCAAATGGACGCCAGCCATATTGAAAATGAAAATGTCTACTGCGATAAGCTGCGCCTGAACCAGGTGCTTCTGAACCTTTTGGGGAACGCCATTAAATTCACGCCTTTAGGCGGGGTCATCACGGTGACGGTTGCGCAGAAGGG
>CAOKUK010000240.1 GCA_948472595.1 uncultured Eubacterium sp. | reverse complement strand
ATCTACACTGGTACAGACACTCTTTCCCTACACGACGCTCTTCCGATCTGCAGGCAATAATCTTTCCGTCAATGCCCCGATACCCAAATCCGCCTGGAACCAGTATTCCTTGCACATCCCCCAGGATTTCCCCTACATTTTCCGCATTCAGCAGTTCTGAATCTACCCACTTAATATTGACGGTGGCCCGCTCCGCAATCCCTCCGTGCTTTAAGGCTTCCACCACGGAAATATAGGCGTCGTGCAGGGAAATGTATTTCCCCACCAATGCAATTTCCACTTCCTTGTTGGGATGCCGCAGCGCATCCACCATGTCGACCCAATCGCTTAAATCTGGCTTTGGGCAGTCTAAATGCAAACATTCGCAGGCCACCTGCGCCAAGTTCTCCTTTTCCATGGCGAGGGGGGCTTCATAGAGGTATTCCACGTCCAGGTTCTGCAGCACGTGGCTGTCCGGCACGTTGCAGAATAGGGCGATTTTGTCTTTGATGCCCTGGTCTAAGGGATATTCGGAGCGGCATACGATGATATCCGGCTGGATGCCCATGCCCTGCAATTCTTTTACGCTGGCTTGGGTGGGCTTTGTCTTCATTTCCCCGGAAGCGCTGATATAGGGGATTAGGGTCACGTGGATGATAATGGCGTTCTCATGGCCGATTTCATGCTGGAACTGGCGGATGGATTCCAGGAAGGGCTGGCTCTCCATATCTCCCACCGTGCCGCCTACCTCAATAATGGCGATGTGGGTGTCTTCTGTGGTGAAATTCCGGTAGAAGCGGCTCTTGATCTCATTGGTGATATGGGGGATTACCTGCACGGTTCCCCCGCCGTAGTCCCCGCGGCGTTCCTTCTGCAGTACGGACCAGTAGACTTTCCCGGTGGTCACGTTGGAGTGCTTTCCTAGGTTCTCATCGATAAAGCGTTCATAGTGGCCTAAATCCAAATCAGTCTCTGCGCCATCGTCCGTAACAAAGACCTCTCCATGCTGGATTGGGTTCATGGTGCCAGGGTCGATGTTGATGTAGGGGTCAAATTTCTGCATGGTCACTTTGTATCCGCGGGCCTTCAGCAGGCGGCCGAGGGATGCGGCAGTGATTCCTTTGCCGAGTCCAGAGACTACGCCTCCAGTGACAAAGACATATTTTACGGGCATGGGTAAATCCTCCTTTACAGTTAGCTGGTTTTATTCCTGCAAGCAACGAGCCGAGCAGCCGTGCTTGCACGGGTATTCGACTGCTCCGGCAATGAGATGCCAATGGAAATAATTGCCGGGAAATAGGTTCAATGAAAAATGGCATATTGATATTCAGGTAAATGCAGTCGTTACGTGTGGATATCAACATGTCACTCTATGGATTTATTATACAACTTAAAGGAAAAGAAATCCAGAACTATTTATGGGAAAGTTTATAAAAACTTTAGAATTGTACACAAAAGTTTCGCAAAGATTATATTGATTTTCCCCTGAAATAAACATATAATGAAAGAAGTGCTGCGGAACAGATGGTTGCTAAGGATAGCGGCGCATAGCATGGATGCGGTATTTGGCAGGAGGAAATAAATGGACAACAAAGGAAATAATAATAACAACAATGGCGGCAACGGCGGCAACAATAAGAACGGGATGACGATTATGGTGTTCATCCTGGCGGCGCTGGTAGTTTTGTTTCTGACCAGCTTGCTGAACAGCTGCGCCAGAGACGCCACGAATAAGGAGATTACCTATTCGGAGTTTGTGAAGATGGTGGAAGAGGATAAGGTGGAGGAGGTTACCTTTACTTCCAATCGGATTAAGATTAAGCCAAAGGGCCAGGACACAGCCTTGTACCGAATTTCTTATTACACTGCGGAACTGCGGGATGAGGAGCTTCTGCCCCTGTTAAAGGAACACAATGTGAAGTTTGGGGGCGAGGTGGAAGACGTCTCCACAACGATTATGTGGAATTTGGTAAGCTATATCCTGCCCTTGGTGTTAGTATGGGTGCTGCTGTATTTCCTGATTTTCCGCAGGCTTGGCGGGGGCGGCATGATGGGCGTGGGAAAGACCACGGCCAAGGTCTATGTGGAGAAGTCTACGGGCGTTACCTTCAAGGACGTGGCGGGCCAGGATGAGGCCAAGGAATCCCTGCAGGAGGTGGTGGATTTTCTGCACAATCCCAAGCGGTATACGGATATTGGGGCGAAGCTGCCCAAGGGCGCTTTGCTGGTGGGTCCTCCCGGGACAGGGAAGACCTTGCTGGCCAAGGCTGTGGCAGGGGAGGCGAACGTGCCGTTTTTCTCCTTGGCAGGCTCTGATTTTGTGGAGATGTTCGTGGGCGTGGGGGCTTCCCGCGTCAGGGATTTGTTTAAGGAAGCCCAAAAACAAGCGCCTTGCATTATTTTTATTGATGAGATAGACGCTATTGGCAAGAGCCGCGATACCAGGTATGGCGGGAATGATGAGCGGGAGCAGACGCTGAACCAGCTTTTGGCAGAGATGGACGGGTTTGATACCTCGAAGGGCTTGCTGATCTTAGCGGCCACTAACCGGCCGGAGGTGCTGGACAAAGCGCTGCTGCGTCCGGGGCGGTTTGACCGCAGGATTATTGTAGACAAGCCAGATTTGAAGGGCAGGGTAGAGACATTGAAGGTCCATGCCAAGAATGTGCTGATGGACGAGACGGTGGATTTGGACGCTATTGCCTTGGCAACCTCCGGGGCAGTTGGCTCGGATTTGGCCAATATGATAAATGAGGCAGCCATCAATGCCGTGAAGCATGGGCGGAAATATGTGAACCAGGGCGACCTCTTTGAGTCTGTGGAGGTGGTCATTGCCGGGAAAGAGAAGAAAGACCGCATCATGGGCCCTAAGGAGAAGAAAATGGTGGCTTACCATGAGGTGGGCCATGCTTTGGTGACGGCCTTGCAAAAGGATGCGGAGCCGGTGCAGAAGATTACCATTGTGCCAAGGACAATGGGAGCCCTTGGGTATACGATGCAGGTGCCGGAAGAAGAGAAGTACCTGATGACCAGGAATGAGCTGATGGCTCATCTCGTCACCTATATGGGCGGGCGGGCAGCAGAGGAGCTTGTATTCGAATCGGTGACCACCGGGGCTTCCAATGATATTGAGCAGGCCACGAAGATGGCCAGGGCCATGGTCACCCAATACGGCATGTCTGAGAAGTTCGGCCTGATGGGGCTGGTGACCATTGAAAGCCAGTACTTGGACGGCAGAGCCAGCCTGAACTGTGGGGAAGAGACCGCAGCGCAGATTGACCAGGAGGTTATGCGGATTTTGAAGGAATGCTACGATACGGCTATCCGCCTGTTGCAGGAGAACCGAAGCATCCTGGATGAGATTTCCCAATACCTTTATGAGCATGAGACGATTACCGGGAAGGAATTTATGAAGATTTTCCGGGATTTGAAGGGGATTCCGGAGCCGGAGGAGAAAACGGACGCTGAGAAGGCGGCTGAGGAATTTAAGGCCGAGGAGTGCAGCCTCAAGAAATCCTGGAAGCAGGAATTTGGCAAGCCGATGCCAAGGAAGGCGGCGCAGGAGAGCCCCATGGACGCTTATGTCCGGGAGGGGGAAGGCCGCTCGGCGGCGGAAGCCTTGTCTGGCAGGAAGCCGCAGAACCAGGATGGGTATGTGGAGATGGGCGTTGTCCCAAAAGGGGATCCGGCCAAGGAACGCATGATACCGGGCGGGGATGTGCCAAAGCCCCAAAGGGTGCCTTTTGAGCAGAGCCCCAGTGCGGCAAGCCAAGCTGAGGCAAAAGACCCAGCCGCAGGGGCAGATGTTTTGGAGAAAGCCGATTTGCCTCAAGCGGGCGGGGGAATCCAGAATGCAGGAGAGGCGAGGGATTCTGGAAATTCCATAGAAGCCAGAGGGCCTTTGGATTCCGATACGCCAAAGGCTTGGGAGGATATCCGGCGCGGGATTGCCTCCAGGGCAAAGGCGAAACAGGAAGGGGAGACCGTTGGGGATATTATTTCCGATACAGAAGCTGTGTTGGGCATCCGTCCCGGAAATGGGAAAAAAGAGGAGGCGCCGCAGGAGAGCGCTTTTCCGGGAGCCCATGTGGAGAACCTGAAGGATGCGTTTCTGGTTGCAGCTCTGCAGGAGGAGCCATTCCAAGGCCTGCAGGCGGAAAAGTTGCCGAAAAGCCTGACGGGTCAGGGAGAGAAAAAAACAGGGAAGCAAAAAGAAGGCGGCGCCAAGAAGAGAGGCGCGCAGAAAAAGGATTCCCTCAAGGAGGAAGCGGCTGCAAAGGGAAAGAAGGCGCAAGGAAAGGGCAAAGCGCCTAAGAATAAATCTACGGTGGCAAAAAGCGGCTTAAAAGAAGAGGGCTCTGCTGCGCAGGAAGCGCCCCGGAAGGCGGAGGGAACTTTGGAGCAGGCTTCTCCTAAGAAAGAAGAAAATGCCTCTGCACAGATAGCGTCCTCAAAGCTGGAAGGAGAAAGCATATCAGGCCAAGCTCCTTCCAAGGAAGAAAGCGGCGCTTCCAGCCAGGCTGCTTCCAAAGGGGAGGGTCTTCCCCGGCAGGAGGAGCCGCCAAGGGAGATTTTTTCCCAAAGGGAGGATTTTGCCCAGGAAAGCCCGGAGGCGCCCGGGGATAAGGAAGACTATCTGGACCGTCTGCTGAAAGGGATGAAATAGGATAAGATTATGTTTGACATTCAGGAAGAGTTGAAGAAGCTCCCACAGAAGCCGGGCGTTTATTTGATGCATGATGCGAAGGATGCCATAATCTATGTTGGGAAGGCCGTCAGCCTCCGGAATCGGGTGCGCCAGTATTTCCGGCCCAGC
>CAOKUK010000239.1 GCA_948472595.1 uncultured Eubacterium sp. | reverse complement strand
GTTCGCCGTCAGCTTATAAGAAGCCGCCGGAAGGATCCCTGCCGCTTCCCTGCCGTATTGCGCTTCATTCACCATGGCCTGCGGATGCTCCACCCGAAGCCCCACTGCAAATGATTTCGCTTCCATCTCAAAGCCTTCCTCCAGCAGCATCTCAAACGTGTCCCTGGCGCTGTGCCCTATCGCCAGCACAGCCACCTCCGTTTCCAGCCGGAAATGCCCTGCCCCGCTTGAGTTTTTGCACTCCAGGGCGCACAATCTCCCATCCCTTACCTCCACCCCCGTCACACAAGTCTCAAAAAGGTAGGTCCCGCCCCATTCCTGAATCTGCCTGCGCATGTCTGCGACGACATCCTTCAAAATATCCGTCCCAATATGCGGCTTATTCTGCCAGGCGATTGCTTCCGGCGCCCCATGCCGGATAAAAATCTGCAAGACTTTCCGGTTCCTGCCCTTTGCATCCTTCACCAGCGTATTTAGTTTCCCGTCTGAAAAAGTACCGGCGCCCCCCTCCCCAAACTGGACGTTGGACCTTACGTCCAGCACATTATCCCGCCAGAACCTCTCCACATCCTGCAGCCGCTCTTCCACAGCCTTCCCCCGCTCCACCAGGATGGGGCGGTATCCATGCTCTGCCAGCAGGTAAGCGCAGAACAGCCCTGCCGGCCCGCTCCCAACCACCACCGGCGGGTGCAAAAGCTCCCTGTCCCCTTCCTCCGGGAACTGATAGGCCACATCCTCTGCCAAAGACACCTGCCCCCCCTTTGTGCGCCGCAGCACCGCCCCTTCCCGCTCCACCGCAACATCCACCGTATACACATAAGACAAATCCCTCTTCTTACGCGCGTCAATGGACTGCTTGCGGATTTGGTAATCCAAGATATCCCAATCCTTCACCCTAAGGATTTTCCCAATCTTCCCCCTTAGTTCCTCCTCTGTATGATTAATCGGAAGTTTTACCTGCTGTATACGAATCATTTCCCATCCTTTCCATCCAACCTAACCTTTTTTGTTTCCTGTCCCATTTCCTACCCTTTCCACATACGCCGCCGCCGACTTCCCCGCCACTGTCCCGCTAGACCAGGCCCACTGCAGGTTATACCCGCCGCACATCCCATCAATATCCATGATTTCCCCCGCAAAAAAAAGCCCCTGCACCAGCCTGGATTCCATCGTCTCAGGAAAAATCTCCCTGGTATCCACTCCCCCTGCCGTTGCCTGCGCCGCATCAAACCCTTTCGTCCCGATGATATCCACGCTAAGGCACTGCGCCAAGACAGCCAGCCTCCCTACCTCCTTCTTGCTGCAGCGGACGGCAGGCTTTTCCATTGGTATGCCGCATTCCCTTAACAGCGACCGGTTCAGCTTATCTGGAAAAAGCCCCACCAAAGCCTCTTCTGCCGTTTTCCCCTTCCCATACACAGAAAAGCGCTTCCACATCATGTCCCAGGCCTGCCCTTTCTCCAACTCCGGCAGGAAATCCAGCCGGGCTGTTACGGCTTTCCCTTCCCAAAGAGCATAAGAGGCATAACGGCTGACCTGAAATGCTGGAATTCCAGATACCCCGAACGCCGTCAGCTGGATTTCCCCCCTATCTTCAGACACCTTCTCCCCTTCCACCAGAAGGCTCACCCTGCCTTCTATGCGGACGCCTGCCAGTTCCTTTAAAAATCCCTGCTTCCCCTGCAGCTGTACTAATGCAGGCACAAGGACAGGCTTTCGGTGCCCAAACTCTGTAAGGTACGCAACGCCGCTGCCGTCACTCCCGGTCTTTTTGGCCGCCTTCCCTCCTGTGGCCAAAATGCAGGCCTTGCCTTCATACAACCCTTGCTTCGTATGGAACAGGAAGCGCCCCCTTTCCTTCTCAATGGAACGAATCCCAATCCCACAGGCAATGCAAACCCCAAGCCTCCTGCATTCCATCAGCAAGGTTTCCCGCAAGGCAGAAGCCTGCCCGCTGGCTGGGTAATAATACCCGCCGCGCATACATTTGGGCGCAACGCCAAGACCTTCAAAAAAACGCAGCGTCTCCTCAAGGCCGAACTGTTCCATGACAGGCAAGACAAAGGCAGGGTTCCTGCCCCTGTAATAGGCAACGCCCTGCTTCTTGTTGGTAAAATTACATTTTCCATTCCCTGTGGACAGAATCTTCTTCCCTGCCGTTTCCATATGCTCTAATACCAGGACGCCTGCGCCTTCCCTTGCCGCCTGGATGGCTGCGGTAAGCCCGGATGCGCCCGCCCCTACAATGATAATATCTGCTTTTTTATCCATGGGCATATTTTACCATACCAATCCTAAAATTTCAAGACTGTGCATCCCGCAAGAACATGATTCAGGAGCGCATCATACAGCACCGCCATGTGCCATATGCCGGAAGAGCTATGCCAGGCAGTCCAGAGCGATATCTAACGCCTTTCTGCGCAAAACTCGAACTACCGCCCAAAATTATGCGGAAAAACAATTGCCTTGCACAGGGAGAAAATGGTAAAATCTTCTTATCACAAAAAATATTCCACATGAAGTAACACCCACGCTAAGGAGAAAGGAGATTGCTATGAAGAAATTTATTTGCACCGTCTGCGGATATGTCTTTGAGGGGGAAGAGCCTCCGGCAGAATGCCCGGTCTGCGGCCAGCCTAGGGAAAAGTTTAAGGAGGCTCCTATGGACACAGATTCTCCAGAGAGCCTGCGCCAAGGAAACGCCCCTTCAAAAGCCGGCAAAGCGTCCCCGGACACAGGCTTGGATTACGACAAAAGCTTCTACCGCACAGACGAATCCTGCCGCTATATGGAGGAAATCCACCAGATGGCTGTAACCGGAAAGACCATCAGCGGCGCCATGGGCACGAAAATGCCTATGCCAAGCTGGGATGACATCCTGCTCTTGGGCGCCCAGCTGAACCCTGCCCCCCTGAATGAAGAAGACCCAGTTTCCACCATGACCGTAATCGGCAAGCACGCCAAAAGGCCCATGATCTTAGAGAGCCCCGTCTATATCTCCCACATGTCCTTCGGCGCCCTGTCCAAAGAAATCAAGATAGCCCTTGCCAAAGGATCAGCCATGGCCAAGACTGCCATGTGCAGCGGAGAAGGCGGCATCCTGCCGGAAGAACGGGAAGCCGCCTACAAATACATATTTGAGTACATCCCCAATAAATACAGCGTCACAGACGAGAACCTGCGCCGCTCTGACGCCATTGAGATTAAAATCGGCCAGGGCACAAAGCCCGGCATGGGCGGCCACCTGCCCGGGGAAAAGGTCACCACGGAAATCGCTGCGCTGCGGGGCAAAAAGCCCGGCGAAGACGTCCAAAGCCCCAGCAAGTTCCCAGAGCTTTGCTCCAAGGAAGACTTACGGGACATGGTAACCATGCTGCGCACCCGCTCCGATGGCAGGCCTGTCGGCATCAAAATCGCCGCCGGCCGCATAGAACGGGATTTGGAATACTGCGTTTACGCCGCCCCAGACTTTATCACCATAGACGGCCGCGGCGGAGCCACCGGTTCAAGCCCCTTCTTCCTTCGGGAGGCCACGTCCATCCCCACCGTTTACGCCCTATACCGCGCCAGGAAATACTTAGATTCCATCCACTCTGACATTTCCCTGGTCATCACCGGCGGGCTGCGCATCTCTGCAGACGTCGCCAAAGCCCTTGCCATGGGCGCAGACGCCGTAGCCGTTGCCAGCGCCCCCTTAATTGCAGCCGCCTGCCAGCAATACCGCATCTGCGGCTCTGGGAACTGCCCTGTGGGGATAGCCACCCAAGACCCAGCCCTGCGGGGACGCCTGAACATAGAGCAGTCTGCCCAAAGAGTCGCCAACTACCTGAATGTCACCCGGGGCGAGCTGAAAACCTTCGCCCGCATCACCGGACACGCCTCCGTGCACGACCTGACTGTAGACGATTTGGCGACCACCAGCCGTGAGATCTCTGAACACACCAACATACCGCATGCCTAACGGGCAATAGAAAAAGGTGCATGATACGGAACCCCTCATTATCATGCACCTAAAATTAACTAGAATAATTCTCCAGGAAACTGTAAAGCTGCTCCTCTCCCTCGATTACCTTCCCCTCCCGGATTTCTTCCTGCAGCTCTATGGGCAGCTCTTCCACCAATATCCCCGTAGATGAATAGTGGGTCTTACGGTCCGCCTGGTACACCGACACAAATCCCCCCTCTTCCAGCAGCACGAACCCTTCTGCCGCCTTCTCCTCTTCCGCTTCCGGCTCCACCACCTTCAAGCTCTCCACAAGCTCCTCCTCCTGCCGCAAAAATGCCTGACGGGCCAGCAGCAGCTCATTCTTTTCTTCAAGCAGCGCAATGCGCTCCTCATACCTCCCCTGGTTCTTTCCTTCCCCTGCCAAAAATCCAATGCCTCCCCCAGCCGCCAAGGCTGCGGCTATGCCAATTAATAATGAACGGATACTACATTTTTCTCTCATAAGAATCTCCTTTTTATGTAGTATCCGCCATTTATCTTTATTTTATACAATTTTTTCCATCTTGTTACTCATGTTGCCCCATCGGGCGTCACATCAGCTTCATCTTCTTCGCCACCCTCACAATGAAGTCGCCCATGGGGAACCGTTTCAATTCATTCTCCCGAAGCCCCCGCAGCAGCAGCAATACCACGCCATACACGCATACCCCCACGGCAATGGATACAATCGTCGCCACCGCATTGATCCCAAGCGTCACCATCAAAAGCTCGTACACGCCGTACACAGCCCCGCCCATTATCAATGCGGAAATCCCGGGCACCACAAAGGTCCTCATGATTTCCTGCCGGTATTTCAG
>CAOKUK010000238.1 GCA_948472595.1 uncultured Eubacterium sp. | reverse complement strand
GATTGTGGCGATAGGGAAGCCGCAGTTTATCGGTGCGGAATATGTGAAAGAGGGCGCCGTCGTCATAGATGTGGGCATCCACAGGGACGCAAATAATAAGCTGTGTGGGGATGTGAAGTTTGACGAAGTGGAGCCCATTGCCTCTGCCATCACCCCTGTCCCGGGCGGCGTGGGCCCGATGACTATTGCAATGCTGATGAATAACTGTGTACAGAGTATAGAAGAGGGATAGGAATGAAGTGTGCAAACTGTGGGGCAAAGCTGCAAGTGGGGAGCATATACTGTTCTTTTTGTGGGAAAGAGGCTCAGATTGTGTCCGATTACAGCATTTTGGAGGATGAAATCTTACAGGAGATGCTGAGCGGGCAGGAGAAAAACAGCGATTTGCTAAAAGAGTCTATGGGGATGGCGGACGCCGGCGGACAGCCAGGGGCGCAAGATGCGATTCAACCCAATGGGAGGAAGCGGCAGGCCGGCAGCCCAAAGGAAGGGAGCCTTGCCAAAGGAGCCGGCGCCTCTGGGAACAAAACCAAGGAAGGCGCAGCCCAAGGGAAGAAGGGAAGCGCCTCTGGGGAGGCCGGCTCTTCCAAGAAGAAGGGAGCCTCCCGCAAGAAGCGGAAGCCAATCGGGTGGGCCGTTGCGGCAATTCTCCTGATGGTATTCCTGCTGGTGGATATCTTGTTTATGCTGAACCACAGCAGGAACAATTCCTACGACTACCAGATGGGCCAGGCAGAAAAATGCTACGACCGCAGGGACTATGAGGATGCAGAGAAATTCTTGCTGCGGGCGGTGGAGCTTTCCGACGGCCAGCTGGAAGGGCATTTGCTGCTGGCAAGGGTTTACCGCCTGCAGGGCAAAACAGAAAAAGCAATCAAGACACTTCAAGATATTATCCAAAATGAAAAGAAGAAAACTGCAGCCACCAAAGAAGAATGCCGGCAAGCCTACCAGCAGCTCATCCAGATTTATGAGGAAGAAGGGGATTTTGACGCCATTTATGAGCTTTATGGGGAGGTGGAGGATGAGGATATCCTGCAGCTCTTTGAGGGGTACCGCGTGGAGCCGCCAGAATTCGTGCAGGGGGAAGGGGTCTATGAGGAGATGGTTTCCATAGAGCTTTCCAGCCAGCCAGGCTGTGAGATTTTCTACACCACGGACGGATCTGACCCCAGGCAGGGGGCGGAGTACCAAGGCCCTATCTCGCTAGAGCCAGGGGTTGTGGTGAAGATTCGTGCAATTTGCCGCAATGGGCATGGGGTTTACAGCGAAGAGACGGAGGGCAGCTTTGAGATAGACCTGCCCAAGCCGGACATGCCCAGGGTCTCCCCCATGGGAGGGAATTTTTATGAGCCCCAGGCCA
This sequence comes from uncultured Eubacterium sp., assembly GCA_948472595.1. Lineage (GTDB taxonomy): Bacteria > Bacillota > Clostridia > Lachnospirales > Lachnospiraceae > Petralouisia. The sequence continues at coordinate 3,443 of CAOKUK010000238.1, read as the reverse complement.
TTTCTGTCTATGTGCCAAGCGGCTGCAGCGTATATTACACCTGGGATGGCAGTGCGCCCTCGGAGGCCTCCAGCCGTTATATGGGACCCATCGACATGCCGGAGGGGAATAATATCCTCTCGCTGATTCTGGTGGATGAATACGGAAGGTATTCCGATGTGCTGAAATGCAATTATATCTATTTTCCATAAATGGCGCAGAGGCATCGGAATCATATTTTTACAGGAGGATGTGGCTATATGAAGGATTTGGATACAATCCGCAAAGAAATTGACGCAATCGACCGAGAAATGGTCGCCCTCTTTGAGGAGCGGATGCTGCGGACCACAGAAGTGGCCAGATATAAGCTCTCCGTGGGCAAGCCTGTGTTGGACAAGGGGCGGGAGCGGGAAAAGCTGGATAAGGTGAAGGCGCAGGCGCAGTCAGAAGAGAACCGCTATGACGTAGGGGAGCTGTTTGGGCAGATTATGGCCATGAGCCGCAAGCGCCAGTACCATTTGATGAGCGCCCAAGGGCAGGAGCCCAGGTTAGGGTTTTCCCAGGTGTCCAGCCTTCCCTTTGACACCCATAAGGTGGTGTACCAGGGAGTGGAGGGCGCATACAGCCAACAGGCCATGAAGGCGTATTTCGGGGAGGATGTGGACAGCTTCCATGTGGATACCTGGCGGGACGCCATGGAGGCCATCAAATGCCAGAAGGCAGATTATGCAGTGCTCCCCATTGAAAATTCCTCCGCAGGGATTGTGGGGGAGAATTTTGACCTGCTGGCGGAATACGATGGGTACATTGTGGCGGAGCAGACGATTAAGGCAGAGCATGCGCTGCTGGGGCTTCCGGGCGCAGGCCTTTCTGACATTGCCCGAGTCTATTCCCACCCCCAGGCTTTGATGCAAAGCGTGGACTTTTTGGACGGCCATATGGATTGGGAGAGGATCAGCGTGAAAAATACGGCAGGCGCAGCTAAGAAAGTATTGGAGGATGGGAAAAAATGTCAGGCTGCCATTGCCAGCACAGTGACGGCGGATATCTATGGCCTGGATATTTTGGCCCGCAATATCAATTACAGCGATGAAAACAGCACCCGGTTCATGATAGTGGCTGGAAAGAAGATATGCTTAGAGACAGCCGGGAAAATCAGCATTTGCTTTGAGGCTTCCCATGAGAGCGGCTCCCTGTACCATATGCTGTCCCACCTGATTTTCAACCATCTGAATATGGTGAAGATTGAATCAAGGCCTATCAAGGATAAGAGTTTTGAATACCGCTTTTTTGTGGATTTGGAAGGGAACTTAAAGGATGGGGCGGTGCAGAACGCCTTAAAGGGCTTGATGGACGAGGCTCTTTACCTGAAGATTCTGGGGAATTATTAATGTGCATATTAGAGGGAAGAAAGAAGGATTTCGGAGGGTTGAGGAGATAAGGAAATAGTTAGGGGAAGTGAGGAAAAAGGATAGGAATATGGTAGAATTGAGAGGTAAGTGAGGAAAGAGTGATGGCAGGTTAGGAAGATGAAAGATACTGAAAAATTAATTTTATACCGCGGATTTGAGCGGGGAAATGTGCTGGAGGGCATAACGCAGGCCATGGAGGCTTGCCGGGAGGAGGCAGGGGATGGCGTTGGCAAAAAGGCATGCGCAGAGGAGGGGATAAGGGCATTGTGCTATGATTGCCTCCATGAGCTGGCGGAGCTGTCTGCAAGCCATGGCTTTGAGGGGAACCTCTGGCGGGATTACTTGACTTATCTGCTGGTCAACCATGAGAATGCATACAGCACGGCATGTGAAATCCGGGGCAGCGTCCCTGGGAGCATCAACCAGCTTGCGCTGCATGATTTTGCGCTGTTCAAGTCTTGGTTTGACTATGATTTCCGAAAGCTGGAAGAGGCTTTTGGCATGCCGGAATTCGAAATTATGATGGATTATAACCGTTCCGGGCGGAAGGGGAATGTGTTTAACCATAGGATACGGGATCAGATTTGCGCATTGAGCGTTCGGTTGGGCCAGTCGGAAAGCGTGGAAGAGTTTAAAGATGAAGTCACCAGGTTTTATGGTATGTTCGGCGTGGGGAAGCTGGGCCTTCATAAGGCCTTCCGCATCGAGCCTATGGGGCAGGAAGAGGGTCGGGCCAGGATTGTGCCGATTACGAATATTGCCCATGTGCATCTTGACGACCTGGTGGGCTATGAGATGGCCAAGAAGAAACTGATAGACAATACGGAGGCTTTTGTCAAGGGCAAAAAGGCCAACAACTGCCTGCTGTATGGGGATGCGGGCACTGGGAAATCCTCCAGCATCAAGGCCATCATCAACCAGTATTATGGCCAAGGCCTTCGGATGATAGAGGTGTATAAGCACCAATTCCGCAATTTAAACGATGTGATTGCCCAGATTAAGAATCGGAATTATAAATTTATCATATATATGGATGACCTGTCTTTTGAGGAGTTTGAGATTGAGTACAAATATTTGAAGGCAGTGATTGAGGGAGGGCTGGAGAAAAAGCCGGACAACGTATTGATTTACGCCACTTCAAACCGAAGGCATTTGGTAAGGGAGAAGTTCAGCGACAAGGCGGAGCGGGACGATGAGCTGCATTCCAACGACACGGTGCAGGAGAAGCTGTCCCTGGTCTCCCGGTTTGGCGTCACCATCTATTTTGGCAAGCCGGACCAGAAGGAGTTCCATGCCATAGTGAAGGGCCTTGCCAAGAGGAGCCAGATTCCAATGGGAGAAGAAGAGCTGCTGCTGGAGGCAAACCGTTGGGAATTGAGCCATGGGGGGCGTTCCGGGAGGACGGCACAGCAGTTTGTGGATTATTTGCTGGGGCGAATCTGAGCCTGGCAGAAAGGAACCGTTATGAAGACTACAACGTTTGCAGCAATTTATATAGGCTCCCACGAAGTGAGCCTGAAGGTATCTGAGATAACCGCAGCCCGGAAGATACGCCATATTGATTATGTGCGCAGCAACATAGATTTGGGGCGCGACGCATACAGGAAGGGCATGATTGGCTATGAGCTGGTGGAGGAGCTCTGCCAGGTATTGAAAGAGTTCCATACAATCATGAACGGCTATAAAGTGGACGCTTACAAGGCATATGCGGGGAATACCCTCCGCAGCGTCAGCAACGAGCTGTTTATCCTGGATCAAATCCGCCTGCGCACAAAGATAGACGTTACCGTGCTGAGCAATTCAGAATATCGGTTTATGGAGTACAAGGCTTTGGCCATGTCGCCGGAATTTGAGAAGATGATTCAAAAAGGAGCCGCCGTAGTGGATGTGGGGGGAGGCAGCATGCAGATTTCCCTGTTCCAGCGGGGGAAGGCAGTGACCACCCAGCATATTGAGCTGGGCATCATGCGCATCCGAGAGAAAATACTGAAAATTGAGAACCTGGTGTCCCATTACGAGACCCAGATACAGGAATTGGTGGATAAAGAGCTG
>CAOKUK010000237.1 GCA_948472595.1 uncultured Eubacterium sp. | reverse complement strand
CGGAGCGGTGCAGTGCGGGTTCTGCATTCCAGGGATGGTAATCTGCGCCAAGGGGCTGATTGACAGGAACGACAACCCCAGCCGGGAAGAGATTGCCTATGCGCTGCGGAACAATATCTGCCGCTGTACGGGATATAAGAAGATTATGGATGCCGTGGAGCTGGCGGCTAGCCTGAAGCGGGAGGGGAAGGGCATCCCTAAGAAGGAATTCACCTGGAGGCTGGGGGAGCGGGTGCACCGGGTGGACGCCCGGGAAAAGGTATTGGGCTATGGGGAGTACGTGGACGATATGGAAGTGGAGGGGCTGATTTATGCCAGCGCCATCCGCTCCAAATACCCCAGGGCCAGGCTTCTGTCTGTGGATGGGGCGAAGGCCTTGGAGCTGCCTGGCGTGGTGGGCGTGTATACGGCGGCAGATATACCCGGGGATGTGAAGGTGGGGCATTTGGTGCAGGATTGGGACACCATGATCCCTGTGGGGGAATGCACCCGTTACCTGGGGGACGCCGTTGCCATTGTGGCGGCGGAGACTTTGGAAATCTTAGAGAAGGCGAAGAAACTGGTGAAGGTGGAGTATGAGGAGCTTCCCTTTGTCAGCAGCCCTTATGAGGCCATGAAGGAGGATGCGCCCAAAATCCATGCAGGCGGCAATTTGTTGGCCCATAAGCATGTGTCCAGGGGGGATGCGAAGAAAGCCATTGAAAGCTCAAAGCATGTCTTTCGGCAGTCCTTCCATACGCCTTATACGGAGCATGCCTTCCTGGAGCCGGAATGCGCCATTGCCATGCCTTATGAGGACGGGGTCCTGGTGTACTCCACGGATCAGGGAACCTATGCCACCCAGCATGAGTGCGCAGAGATGCTGGGCCTGCCCAATGAAAAGGTGCGGGTGGTCAATAAGCTGGTGGGCGGCGGCTTTGGCGGGAAAGAGGATATGACGGTGCAGCACCATGCAGCCCTTGTGGCATGGCTTTCGGGGCGGCCGGTAAAGGTGAAGCTGACGCGCCAGGAGAGCATTGTCATCCATCCCAAGCGCCACCCGATGGATATGGAATTTACGGTAGGGTGCGATGAAAATGGGATTATCCAAGGCGTCATGGCTACGGTCATTGCGGATACCGGGGCGTATGCTTCTTTGGGCGGGCCGGTGTTGGAGCGCGCATGCACCCATGCGGCAGGGCCTTATAATTACCAGAATTTTGAGATTGACGGGAAGGCTTATTACACCAATAATCCGCCGGCTGGGGCATTCCGCGGATTTGGGGTGACCCAGACTTGCTTTGGCATGGAAATGATGCTGACAAAGCTGGCGGAAGAGGTGGGCATCAGCCCTTGGGAAATTCGCTACCGCAATGCCATCCGGCCAGGGCAGGAACTGCCGAATGGGCAGATTGTGGATGCTTCCACCGGGCTGGCGGAGACTTTAGAAGCGGTAAAAGAGGCATATGAGAAGAATCCTTATGCAGGCATTGCCTGCGCCATGAAAAACGCTGGGGTCGGCGTGGGAATCCCGGATTACGGGAGGGCAATTTTGGGGGTAAAGGATGGGAAGGTACATATCCGCTCAGGCGCATCCTGCATTGGCCAGGGTTTGGGCACGGTTCTGGTGCAGATGGCGGTGGAGGCCACAGGCTTAGGGCGGGAAGAGATTGTGTATGAAGCGGCCAATACCATCAACGCCCCGGATTCCGGCACCACTTCCGGCTCCAGGCAGACGCTGATTACCGGGGAAGCCGTGCGGCGCGCCTGCGAGCTGCTCAATAAAGACCGGGAAGGGCATGCCCTTTCTGAGCTGGAGGGGAAAGAGTACTATGGGGAATACTTAGCGAAGACAGATCCGTTAGGCGCAGACGTGCCAAATCCTGTTTCCCACGTGGCTTATGGCTATGCCACCCAAGTGTGCCTGTTGGATGAAATGGGCAGGATTGAGAAGGTGATTGCAGCCCATGACGTGGGCAAGGCTGTGAACCCCCTGTCCGTGGAGGGGCAGATTGAGGGAGGCGTAGTAATGTCCATTGGGTATGCGCTGACAGAGGAATATGCGCTAAAAGACTGCGTGCCCTTGTCAAAATATGGGACGCTGGGCCTCTTCCGGGCGCACCAGGTGCCAGAGGTGGAGAGCATTATCGTGGAGAAGGAAGGGCTTAAGGTGGCTTGCGGCGCAATCGGCATTGGGGAGATTACCTCTATCCCAACAGCCCCAGCCATTGCAGGGGCTTACTATCGGTATGACGGCAAATTCCGCACCAGGCTGCCTTTGGAGGGCACGCCTTACCGGAAGGAGAAGCCAGTGGCAAAACGGGCTTTTGTGGCATGTGACGGAGGAAGCCGGAACCATAGCTGCCAGTATGGCTGCACATCATGCGCTTCTTGTGTCAATGCTTGCCCCGAACATGCAATAGCCTTAAATGGCCGCAATGTGGCAGAGGTAAAGGGAGAGCTTTGCACAGGCTGCGGACTGTGCGCAAAGAGCTGCCCCCAGGGCATTATCCATATGCAGAATGTAGGGGAGTCCTTTGTGGTGTGCTGCTCGAACCGGGAGAAAGGGCAGGAGGCCAGGAAGGCCTGCGAGGCAAGCTGCATAGGCTGCGGGCTGTGCGTAAAGAACTGCCCCAGCAATGCCGTAAAGGTAATGGATGGCTGTGCGCAGATTTCGGAGGAGTCATGCCTTTCCTGTGGGAACTGTGCGGTAAAATGCCCCAGGAATGTAATCCATGACCTGCGGGGGATTGTGCAAAAGAATTGAAAAAATGTGGAAATGCGAAGTTTTGGGGCTGGAAAGGGAGTGAATGGCTATGGTTATAGTGCGCGGGGGCGGAGACCTTGCCTCAGGCACAATTTACAGGCTCCATCGGTGCGGGTATCAGGTCTTGGTGTTGGAAACGGAGCGGCCAACGGCAATCCGGCGGCAGGTGTCTTTCTGCGAGGCAGTGTACGATGGGGCTGCCGCAGTGGAACAGGCAGTCTGCCAAAAGGCCGCCTCCTGGGAGGAATGCCAAAAGGCTTGGAGCCAAGGAGAGATTCCCCTTATGGTAGACCCTCAGGGGGAAATGATAGGAAAACTGCGTCCGGAAGCAGTGGTGGATGCCATCCTGGCGAAGAGAAACCTGGGCACGCACCGAGGAATGGCGCCACTGACCGTGGCGCTGGGGCCTGGGTTTTGCGCTGGGGCGGATGTGGATTATGTGATAGAGACGAAACGGGGGCACCAGTTGGGGAGGGTTTTGGAGAAAGGGTATGCGATTGCGAATACAGGGGTTCCCGGCCTGATTGAGGGCTATGGGGCAGAACGGGTCATCCATGCGCCGGCTGCAGGGAAAATCCAGGCGCTGGCAGAGATTGGGCAGATTGTGGAGAAAGGGCAGCTGATAGCCCGGATTGGGGGAGAGCCGGTGGCTGCCGCATTGAGCGGGGTATTGCGGGGGATAATCCGGGATGGGTTTGAGGTATTCAAAGGGATGAAGATTGCGGATATTGACCCCAGAAAGGGGCAGAAGGAAAATTGCGGCACGATATCAGACAAGGCGCGCTGCATAGCAGGGAGCGTGCTGGAAGTATTGGTGCGGGAAGGGGTATATCCAAAGTAGGCGCAGGCATGTGTGGGGTTGCCAGTGTCAATTCAGAAAATGAGAGAAAGGGGGCGGGGCATGGATGCAATGTTGCTTGCGGCAGGGAACAGTGTCCGCTTTGGCGGGAACAAGCTTCTGCATTCATTGGATGGGAAGCCAATGTACCGATACATGTTGGAGAGGCTCTATCAAAGGAAGCTGGAACGGGGGAAGGGCCGTCTGGTTGTGGTGACCCAGTATGGTGAGATTTTTCGGGACATTGCCAAGAATTTTCCAGAGGCAGAGGCTGTGGAGAATCCAGAGCCGGAACGGGGGATTTCCAGTTCCATTCGTTTAGGCCTTGCCTGCCTGGCCAAGAATTCTTTGGAGCCTTGCTGGCCATCGGAAGGAGGGGCTTGCCTGTTCGCAGTGGCGGACCAGCCTTATTTCACCTTAGAATCCCTAAAGGGAATGGAGGAGTTCTATGATAGCCATGCCTATGGGATTGTGTTCGCAGGCCATGGCGGGAAACGTGGGAACCCTGTCATTTTTTCTTCCGAATATTATGGGGAATTGGCTGCCTTGGAGGGGGACATAGGAGGGAAACAGGTTCTTCTGCGGCACAGAGGGGAGGCAGGGGAATACAGGGTCTCGCCAGGAGAGCTGATGGATTTTGATGAGCCTGGAATGCTGCGGCAGGATACTGCCAGGCTTGGAGCGCTGCAGGGAGAGCAGATGGATATTGCCAGGCTTGGAGCGCTGCAGAGAGAATGGCCTGAGGGATGGGGCATCTCAGAGTTTGCAGCTTTAAGGTTGGAAAAAAGCTTTCCATTCTTAATGGAAAAAGGCCATGTGGTGTCCTTTGTAGGCGCAGGCGGGAAATCTACGCTGATGGATGCATTTGCCCGTTGCTGTGCCAGGAAAGGATGGAAGGTGATTGTCACAACTACCACGCATATTCTGCGCCCCAAAGATTACCCAGTGGCAAAAGAGTTGGGAGAGCTGAAATCTTTGGTTAGCCAAGCGCAGATAGTTGCGGCTGGCTGGGACGCTCCAGGACAGAAGCTTACCATGGCGGGAAACATGGGGATTTCAGACTGCCGAAGGCTTGCGGATGTTGTCCTGGTAGAGGCAGACGGGGCAAAGCGTTTTCCGTGCAAGGCGCCTGCGGGCTTTGAGCCAGTGATTCCAGCAGAAAGCGATATTGTGGTAGGCATTGCAGGCATGGACGCCCTTGGAAGGACTCTGCAGGAGGCATGCTTCCGCAAGGAGCAGGCAATGG
>CAOKUK010000236.1 GCA_948472595.1 uncultured Eubacterium sp. | reverse complement strand
ACCTCTGCAATTCGATAATCTCTATATGGGCATTTTCCCTATAGGCTATTACTGCAGCAAGGATAATACACCCTGAGTTGCTTGATTTGCCTGTGCAAGCATAGACTGGCCAGCTTGTGCAAGAATATTATTCTTGCTGTACTCTACCATCTCTGCAGCCATATCAAGATCGCGGATACGGGATTCTGCTGCCTGCGTATTCTCTGCCACATTATCCAGGTTTGCAATCGTGTGCTCCAACCTATTCTGAATAGCGCCAAGTGCGGAACGCTGTGAAGAAACTTTATTGATAGCTTCCTGAACAGCCGCAATGGTTGCATTTGCTTTTGCATAGCTGTCAACATTCGGCCTTACCATCGTAAAAGCAGAAGCTGGTGCGGCTACAGTCACATCATCTGCTGCAGTTGGCGTAGTCTGCAGGTATTTCTGGAAATTTGTCATGATTTCATCGCTCATGGCAGCTTTAGCGATGGAGATATCTGCTTTCATGGCTGTGGAGGCGGCGGCGTAGCGGGCGAAGCCAACTACTGAAACAGCTTTTGTGCTCTTTGCCTGTACAGCGCCACTCATTTTAGGAGTATTTACCGTACTTTGTACCTGATAATTAGTATTCCATCCTGCTTGGCCAGGCGTTGTCATACTATTTGCACGTGTACTGGTTCGAACAACGCTCGTTTTTGTACTCATTAACAGAACATCAACCGATCTCGTACCACCTGATTTAGCCCCAATATAATATGCAGACCCTGTTGTCTTATCCAGCTGCATTGCATACTGGTCTTCATCTGCCGCCCTGGAAATTGCTGCGCCGAATTCCTTTATGGCAAGCGCCTGGTTGCTGGCCTGTGTTTTTCCAATATCATAGACATAGTTTGTGCCTTTATAAGCAATGGTGCTAGGCTTTTCGCCTTTTTGAACCTTGCCCAACTGCTCGCCTTTAATGCTTCTCAGCCCTAACGTTGCGGCATTCATATTGTCAATAGAAAGCTTAATCTTCTGGTTTGCATTTGCACCAACATGAAGGTTTTTATCCTGGAATGTACCATCTAATAAATTCTGCTTATTAAACTGTGTGGTAGTAGAAATCCTGTCTAATTCCTGTGTCAGCTGATCCAGCTCCTCATTCAGGGCTTCTCGATCAATGCTCTCATTGGTGTCATTTGCGCCTTGCACTGCCAGTTCGTTCATTCTCTGAAGAATAGAATGGGCTTCATTTAAAGCGCCTTCTGCAGTCTGAATCAGGGAAACTCCATCCTGCGCATTCGTGGATGCACGCGTCAAGCCGCGAACCTGGCTCCTCATTTTCTCAGAAATCTTTAACCCTGCGGCGTCATCCCCCGCACGGTTAATTTTATAACCAGAAGATAATTTTTCTGAGGATTTTGCCTGCGCATTGGTTGTAATCCCCAACTGCCGATTAGAATTCATTGCTGTAAGATTGTGCTGTACGATCATTGCCATAATATGTTCTCCTCCTTGTATTTGATGTGCCTGCCCGTCTATGGCCTTACATTAGGCAGGCCAATTGCTGCCCTTTTGTCTTCCATGGCAGCTATGCCGCAAATCCGTTTGCATGCATATTTTATTTTCTCTTCACACAGCGACTTCGCCGTGTAAATTGACTGTTTGAAAGCCACCTGCATTATTACATCATGCAAGACAGCCCATTTATAATAACCAGAAGCCCTAGGTACTTCTGCGTTACTACCCTGGTAATCCATCCTCCCCTGCCGGTTCCCCTTCCTGGCGGCTCTGCCGCTTCTTCTTTGCCCATCTTCCCATCGCAGGGTTCCTGTCAATACCCATACTTCACCCTCGCATCCTTTGCCCGCTCTGCCTTCCGGGCTTTCTTCCGCTCCTCCATCAGGATTGCCTTAATCTTTTCCTTGGCTTCTGGTGAAAGCTCCCTGTCCTTGTGGTGCTTCACTTCATTCCCCGGGTCTGCTGCCATGCCATATTTCTCTAAAGCCGCACTGCGCACGATATTCATGGACTTGGGCGCATCCACCAGCACATGCATGTTGTTGGAGCTGCCCCCGGTGAACACCACCTTAATGTCATCCCCCACCAGCAGGTATTCCCCTGCCTTCACTGTCAATTTCAGCATAAAAAACCTCCTTGTTCCACAAATCCACATCCAAATGAACGCACCATGCAACTTTTGTAATAAAATGTTGTATGGCGGGTGGGATGCCACGCCTGCCCCCGGGTTTGGAACCTGGGCCAGCTGTCACTAACAAACACATCTGATGAGAACAGGAGGTTCGATTATGAGCACATCTCAACCAATCCGCAAAGTTGAAGAAATTGAAGCGTTAAAACATTATTTCCGTTATGACAAGCCCAACCTGCGCAATTATGCCTTGGTATGCCTTGGCATCAATTCCGCCCTCCGTATCAGCGACTTGCTGTCACTGAGCTGGAAAGACGTCTATAATTTTGCTGAAGGGCGTTTTCGGACGCATATTTCCACTACAGAGAAAAAGACTAAGAAGAACACGCAGATTGCCTTAAACAAAAATGCCCTGGAAGCCTTAACGATATACAAGGACAGCTTGCCGGACGTAAAGGATGCGGATTGCTTATTCCCCGGAAAAAACAAAGGCAAGCCCCTATGCCGTTCCCAGGCCTTCCGGTTGCTGCAGTCTGCGGGGAGGGAGCTGCACTTTGAGAATGACATCAGCTGCCACACCCTGCGGAAGACCTTTGGCTACCATGCCTGGAAGGCGGGGGTGCACCCGGTAATCCTAATGAATATATTCAACCATTCCTCTTTCCAAGTTACGAAACGCTATCTGGGGATTGAGCAGGATGACAAAGACCAGGTGTTTTTAGACGTTGCTTTATGAAGGCAGTTAGAAATGTTCCGAAACGCCGGATTTTTGCAGGTTTTAGGGGCGTAGCAAATAAAAATTGAAAAAATTCCGTTTCCCCTGTTAAGTATTTTCGATTCTTTACGATATATAAAATGTAAAAAGGATGCAACAATTTATTACAAATGTTGCATCCTTTTCCCTATTTTATCCTATTATAGCGATACTATACAGCCTCCGCAAATCATATCTGGAGTTTTTCCCTATTGACGCCCCTCTCTTTTCGTGTATACTTAATGATAGATTGCAAAAAAACATATTTCCGAAAACAAATTAATCATTGCCTGAGCAATAGAAATGGAGGAATTGCGCATGGAAGATTTCAGAGACGCAAATGGATTGACGGAAGCGGAATACTTAGCCTCTTACCGAAGGGACGGCTGGCCCCTCCCCTCAGTCACCGCAGACCAGGTTTTAATCAGCCCGGACAACGGCAGCTACGATATCCTGCTCGTCCGCCGGGGCGGACACCCCTGCATTGGCCAATGGGCGCTTCCCGGAGGCTTTGTCAATGAGCAGGAGCCGCCTTGGAAAGCAGCCGCCCGAGAGCTAGAGGAGGAGACAAGCCTATCCGGCCTTTCCCCTATCCTCCTAGGCGTCTTCGGCGACCCGGAGCGCGACGTCCGGGGATGGACCATCACCTGCGCCTACTGCACGCTGACAGACCGCAATAAGCTAACGCCCAAGGCCGGGGACGACGCTCGGGATGCCCGTTGGTTCCGCCTGTCCTGGAAACGGCAGGATGGGCTGCTGCGCATTTTTCTGACAGACGCCAGGCACAATGCAAGCCCTGAGGATTCGGGCAATCCAAGCGGCTTACAGCTTACCGCACTGTTGCGCCCCTTGGTACTGGAAAACCCATTCGGACAGGATACCCACTATGAACTGCTGGAAAACCAAGGCCTTGCCTTTGACCATGCAAAAATTATTGCAACCGCAATCCCTCGCTTAGAAGAAATCGGCAACACACAATGAGCGCAGCGATATTGCTTTCAAGCCCAAAAGCACCGCCAGAGAAACCCTTCCTTTTCTCTGGCGGTGCATATTACTGCGGCGGTTAAATATCGAAGTTTTTACTAGTAATACATCACCGCATACTGCGCATAATAATTCATGCAGTACTCCAACACCCCCATCCCCACTGCGAAACAGGCCAGCAGGAACACCAGGATGATTGCACCCCTGTCGTACTTCAGCGCTTCCTCTTCCCCTTTGCGTATATTCGCCCCAATCATCTCGCATCCCAGTGAAATCAGAATCAGCGGCCAAAGCTTCATGATGATTTCTAAGGACAGCGCCGGATAGAACATATGCACCATGAACAGGATGCCAAAGAACACCATCAAAATCCCGCAGGTAATGCTTCCAACTCTGTGCACCCTCATTTCCACATCCCCTCCTGACTGTCTATCTTCTCCTGCCGGCATTCCTCATCCAACTCCCTTTTCTTGCCGCGGATTAGGTAAAGCCCTGCGATAATCAGCGCCATTCCGATAAACACCTGCGGCACCCGCTCGGTGATGACCCAATAAAGCGGGCTCGGGATGAACCATTCCAAGTAATCCATCAGATTGTTCCACAGCACCAGCACGCCCAAGATAATCAGGGCGGCGGACAGCACCGTGTTCTGCTTCCTGCCCAATCTGTCAAGGGGCAGGAATTTATCCAGATGGAAGGCATAGTCGTCCTCCAGCGCATAGAATTCTTCATCGGACAGGCCGCGGATATTGTGCACGTTGAAGAAGCTGTAGCACCACAGGATTGGCAGGATAAACAGCACCGGCCCTATGTTCAGGAAAGCCGCCAAAAAAATCAACAGCCAGAATGCAGCCATAATGCTCACGCCCTGCTTCATGAAACCCATATACATCTCTCCAGCCCCTGGCACCAGGGAAAAGCAAAAGGCCAAAAAACCACTTTTCTTCCTTGTCATCTTGTTACCTCCTGATTGCTTTCATTTTCTGT
>CAOKUK010000235.1 GCA_948472595.1 uncultured Eubacterium sp. | reverse complement strand
AGGAATTTCTGGCGGATGCAGATAAGATAAGCCAGATGGTGGAGGAGTTAAAGGGCTTTACGCAGGAGCAGATTACGGGGGACAGCGGGAAGCTTCTGGACTGCTATCGGAAGATGGAGGAATTGCTGGCGCTTTTGGACCGCGCCCTGTGCTATTCGGAGCGGAATGCGGACGTGGACACGGCAGACGACCATTACCAGTCCTTAAGCGGCAAGATGATGAGCATTTGCAATAATTTTGAGACAGCGCTTGCCCCCATTAACAGCTGGATTGTATCCATGGAGGAAGAGAAGATACAGGCCTTTTACCGGGAAACCCCGGCGCTTGCGGCATACAGGGTGACCATTGAGGATTTGCGCAGGCTGAAGGCCCATACCTTGTCTCCGGAAATGGAGGGGCTGTTGGCCGCTTCCCAGGAGATGGGCTCTGCTGTCGCAAAATCTTACAGCCTCTTGGCGGATGCGGATTTTGAGAACCCCACTGTGGCGGATGAATCCGGGGAGATGGTCAAGGTCAGCACCGGCCGCTTTGTCCCCATGCTAGAGAGCCAGGACGTCCGGGTGCGCAGGGAGACCTTCCAGGCCTATTATGCCCGTTATGAGCAATATAAGAATACCTTCGCGTCCTTATACGAGGGGAAGGCAAAAGCCAACTTCTTCTATGCGAAGGCCAGGAATTACAATTCTTCCATGGAGGCGGCCGTGGACGCCAACAATGTCCCCAAGGAAGTCTATTACAACTTAATCGAGGCTGTCCATGAGAATATGCATTATATGCATGACTATGTGTCCCTGCGCAAGAAGCTGATGGGCGTAGAGGAACTCCATATGTACGACGTCTATGTGCCAATCGTGGGAGAGATGAAGGAAAAAATCACCTATGCCCAGGCGCAGGAAGAGATTGCAGCAGCCCTTGCGGTCTTAGGAGACGATTATGTCAGCGTCCTCAAGGAAGGCTTTGAAAACCGCTGGATTGACAAATACGAAAACGAAGGGAAGCGCAGCGGCGCATATTCTGCCGGGTGCTATTCGGCCCATCCTTACGTGCTGATGAATTACCAGTACAACCTGGACTCGGAATTCACCCTTGCCCACGAGATGGGGCATGCCCTCCATTCCTATTATTCCGCCAAGAACAATAACGTTTTTGACAGCGAATATAAGATTTTCGTGGCTGAGGTGGCCTCCACCTGCAACGAGGCGCTGCTGATGGACTATTTGCTGAAGCACACCGAAGACAAGGAGAAGCGGGCGCACCTGGTCAATTATTTCCTGCAGCAGTTCCGCAGCACCCTGTACCGTCAGGCCATGTTTGCAGAGTTTGAGCTCCTGACGCACCAGATAGTGGAAAGCGGCGAGGCCTTGACGGCAGAAGCTTTGAAAAAATTGTATTATGAGCTGAATAAGCAATATTACGGCGAGGATATTGTGGTGGATCCGGAAATTGCCATTGAATGGGCAAGGATTCCGCATTTCTATTATAATTTCTATGTGTACCAGTACGCCACCAGCTTTGCGGCCTCCATGGCGCTGAGCAAGAAGATATTGGAAGAGGGGGCTCCGGCTGTGGAACGCTACTTGAAGTTCTTAAGCGGCGGGTGCAGCAAATCGCCCATTGAGCTTTTGAAGGACGCCGGGGTGGATATGACCACAAAAGAGCCGATTTGCGAGGCATTGAAGACCTTTGGGGAATTGATAAAGGAAATGGAATTGCTTATGGCATAAGAAAAAGAAAGTGAGGACTTATTTTTGTCAGATTTAGAAAAAGAGATAGAAAAACGCAGAACCTTCGCCATCATTTCACATCCGGACGCCGGCAAGACCACCTTGACGGAGAAGTTCTTGCTATACGGGGGCGCAATCAACCTGGCCGGTTCTGTCAAGGGAAAAGCGACCGCCCGCCATGCAGTCTCAGACTGGATGGAAATTGAAAAGGAGCGAGGGATTTCCGTTACATCTTCTGTGCTTCAGTTCAATTATGGCGGGTACTGCATCAATATTCTGGACACCCCTGGGCACCAAGACTTCTCCGAAGACACCTACCGCACTTTGATGGCTGCCGATTCCGCCGTTATGGTCATTGACGGCTCTAAAGGCGTGGAGGCGCAGACCCGGAAATTATTCAAGGTATGCGTGATGCGCCACATTCCCATTTTCACCTTTATCAATAAGATGGATCGGGATGCCAACGACACGTTCGAGCTGTTGGACGAGATTGAGAAGGAGCTTGGGATTGCCACCTGTCCCGTGAACTGGCCCATTGGCTCCGGCAAGAACTTCAAGGGGGTCTATGACAGGAATGAGAAAAAGGTCATGACTTTTGCAGACACCCTCAAAGGCACCAAGGAGGGCATAGAGAAAGACATCCCGCTTGGCGACCCTGCCCTGGCTTTGGAAATTGGCCAGGGCAACCTGGAGACGCTGCTGGAGGAAATCGAGCTTTTGGACGGCGCAAGCGCAGAATTTGACCAGGAATTGGTATCCAAAGGGGAATTGTCCCCGGTGTTTTTCGGATCGGCCCTTACGAATTTTGGCGTGGAGACCTTCCTGCAGCATTTCCTCCAAATGACCACCCCCCCCTTGCCCAGGAACGCAGATATTGGCCAGGTGGATCCTTTTTCCCATGATTTCTCTGCGTTCGTCTTTAAAATACAGGCAAATATGAACAAGGCGCACCGCGACCGCATTGCATTCATGCGCATCTGTTCCGGCAAATTTGAGGCGGGCATGGAGGTGACCCATATCCAGGGCGATAAGAAAATGCGCCTCTCCCAGCCTCAGCAGATGATGGCGCAGGAACGGAAAATCATAGAGGAGGCCTATGCCGGCGATATTATCGGCGTCTTTGACCCGGGCATCTTTTCCATTGGCGACACGATTACCAACGCTTCCAAAAAGTTTGCCTTCGAGGGCATCCCGACCTTTGCCCCAGAGCATTTTGCCCGGGTGCGCCAAGTGGACACCATGAAGCGCAAGCAGTTTGTCAAGGGCATCACGCAGATTGCCCAGGAGGGAGCCATCCAGATTTTCCAGGAATACAATACGGGGATGGAGGAGATTATCGTTGGGGTGGTAGGGGTCCTGCAATTTGACGTTCTGAAATACCGGCTGGAAAATGAGTACAATGTGGATATCCGCTTGGACACATTGCCTTACGAGCATATCCGTTGGATAGAGAATGAAGAGATTGACATGGATAAGCTGACAGGGACATCCGATATGAAAAAAATCCAGGATTTAAAGGGGAATCCATTGCTGTTGTTTGTGAATAGCTGGAGCGTAGGCATGACCTTAGACCGCAATGAAGGGCTGCGGCTGTCGGAATTTGGCAGAAATTAGGGGAGGCAGCCCAAGCGGGCAATCGCCCCTGCAACATCGCGCTTTGAAAAAAATGGCTGGCAGAAACCACATTTCTGCCAGTCTAATCTTATTCATAAAGCTTGAATTCATACCCCTGCGCCCGAGCTTCGTCGATAAAATCCCCTAATATCTTGGCATTCGTCTCAGATTCTGCATGCACCAGATAAAGCGCCCCCGGATGCAGGCATTTCACCAACTTTTGCAGGCTCTCTGCCGGATCCGGCTGATTCTCCACATCGTAGTCCAAGTAAGCGAAGCTCCAAAACACGCTCTTATAATTCAAGTTATTCAGGACTGCAAGGGACTGCTCGTTAAAAATCCCCGCAGGATAGCGGAATAAATGCATCTCATACCCGAAGTTATCTTTCACGTAGCTGTGCAGGCCCATCACTTCATTCTTCTGTTCCTCAATCCCCTTGGAGGAGACCCCATCGGATGGGTGGGTGACGCTGTGGTTGCCCAATTCATGCCCCTCGTCAATAATCTTCTGCACCAGTTCTGGGTTGTCCCTGGCATAGCTTTGGGTGACAAAGAAGACCGCATGGACATTTTTCTCCTTCAGGATATCTAGAAACTGCGGCGTGTAGCCATTCTCATACCCTTCATCCAATGTCAGGTAAATCACCTTCTTCTCCGGGTTGTCCACAATGAAATGGGCGTTGTACTTCCCATATTTCTCCTGGTACTGCATGCATCCGGCTGGGCGGTTCCATTCGTCCAAATCCCCGCCTTGCCCCCAATCCAGCCTTGTGGTATCCAAGCCGTTGACGTCAATCTGCTGGTTTTCTAAGACAAAGCCATTTTCAGTTGGCCGCTCGTCAAACCCTTCTGGGTTATCCAAATCGGCGAGGGTAAATGGCTTTTCTTCTTCTGCCGGTTCTGGATTGGCAGGCTCTTGCGGCTTTTCTGCTTCTTGCGGCTTATCGCCCTCTGCAGTCCCTGCGGCGCTGTCAGAGCTGTCCGCACCGTCCTCCTCCCCTTTTTCATCCGGGGAAGGAATAGCGGTTCCTTCTGCTTCTTTGGAGCCGTTCGTCTGCCCATTTTCTTCTGCAGTCACATCCTGTTGCTTCTCTTCCCTTTCAGAAGGTTTTGTCAATAGCCCTACCGCCCAGCGCGCGGCAAAAATCACGGCTATTAGCACGACAATATAGGCAGCCAGCCTGCCCCATTTAATCCGCTTTCTGCGCCTTCCTCTTTTCTTTCGTTGCTGTTGCATCGTATCGTTCACTGCCCTTCGTTTAATGGATTTTCTGATGCCCTTTTGCGTGCCTCTTTGAGGGCTTCATTATCATTATAAATGAAATTCCCAAAAAAACAACCCAAAAATTACCAAAATTGTTACTATTTGCGGAGTCCCGGGCCGTGAATAGCGGCGTTATGGCTCACAGCTTTCCAGCATGCGGTATCCCACCCCCACTTCTGTAAAAATATAGGCAGGCTGCGCAGGGTTTTTCTCCAGCTTGCGCCGGATGTTTGCCATA
>CAOKUK010000234.1 GCA_948472595.1 uncultured Eubacterium sp. | reverse complement strand
TCTTTTGTAAAATCAAAGGAATTGGGGTTCACAAACATAGCCGGATACTCTGCTTTATTCTTAGCACTATTACCATTTCTAGATCCTGCCTTGAAATAACGCCATCCATTATTTACCGCCATTTCATTGATTGCGTCTTCCCCAATTACAGTTTCCGGATCCTGTTCCCATGCATCCAGTCTCCCATCTACTATTATAGACCTTGGGGCAATTCCCTCTTCCACCTCTGGAACTGCAGGGGCTTCTGACGGCGCCAAAACTTCCGGCTCCTGCGCCTCGGCTTCGCCTTCCGCCTGCAGCACGTCCTCGCCTGCTGTGTCTTCTGTCTCCTGTGGAGCCTCTTGGTCCTCCACGTCCTCTGTTACCTCTGCATCCTCTTGTTTTTCCTCAACTTGTTCAGGAACCTCTTCGGAAGCTTCCTCCATTGCTGCAGGAACTTCGCTTGCCCATGCTGTCATCGGCGCTGCTGTAAGCACCATGCTCATTGCCAGCACGCAGCTTAATAACTTTGTAACACTCCGCTTTTTCATAAGCAATCACCTCATGCTATAAGCCCTCAGCCTAATGGGGCTTCCGGCTTATCCTTTCTGGTGGTATGGATCAGACACCCAGATGGAGGGCTGTCCCTCCCAGCTATCCTATCCACACAATCAATAGTTACTCCCAAAAACTTGTGTCGACAGTTGCATGTATCTTAAAGTTGTCCCAGGGGAATGCCAGCCTGATATGCGAAGAAAACATTACTAAACAGAATTTGCCACTTTCATAATTTTACGATTCTCATTACAAAAACACTGGCATACTGCCCAAAAACCTTCAAAATAGAGCCTACAACCCGAATATTTATTTTTGCCGAAGCATTATGCAAATTTACCATAGCAACGTAAAAGGGTATCACAGGCTCTTTGGTATAATTATATACTTTTCTTCGAAATGCCTTTTTATTTTATGCATTTTTCCATGAGACTAACGTATTGTTAGTATAACAGATAATAGTGCTAAATTCAAGTTAATTTTTACCGAAAATTTACTAATTTTCTTGTGCAACATTACTTAATTTTGGAAATCAAAGGAATTTTCTATCAAAGAAAAGCGCCCATCCTGGCGCAAAAGGATGGGCGCTTTAGGCTCATATGCTATTTAATAAAGGAACACTGCCACGCCAAATGCAGGCAATGGGTATGCGAAGGAGAAAGGATGGTCATCGCATTCTTTCTTCACAGCCCGGTAGGACAGCGGGCGATTTTCGCCCTGGCCGCCATATTTCTTGTCATCGCTGTTTAAGATAAGCTTGTACTGCTTCTTCAGCGGCACGCCGACCCGGTAGTCTTCCCGCTCCACTGGGGTGAAGTTGCAGATGAAGAGCAGGTTGTTCCTGCCGTTCTTGCTCTTGCGGACGAAGCTAAAGATGCTGCGGAAGTTGTCGTTGGCGTTCATCCACTCGAAATAGTCGGAATTGATGTCGTTCTCATACATGGCAGGGTATTTATTGTAAATATGAAGCAGGTCCTTGACGAAAGCCTGAAGCTGCTGGTGCTTGGGCTCTGCCAGCAGGAACCAATCCAGCTCCCGCTCTTCGCTCCATTCCCGCAGCTGGGCGAACTCCTGGCCCATGAAGAGCAGCTTCTTGCCAGGATGGCCCATCATGAAGGCATAGCCCGCCTTCAAGTTGGCAAACTTATCATCCAGCTCCCCAGGCATCTTGTTAATCATGGAGCACTTCAGGTGCACCACTTCGTCATGGGACAGCACCAGGATGTAGTGCTCGCTGTGGTTGTAGCTCATAGCAAAGGTCATCTTGTTGTGGTTGTCCCTGCGGAAATAAGGATCCAGCTTCATATAGTCCAAAAAGTCATGCATCCAGCCCATGTTCCACTTATAGCTGAAATTCAGCCCTTCCTCTTCCACCGGCTTTGTCACGCCCGGCCAGGCCGTGGATTCCTCTGCAATCATCACTGTGCCCGGGTTGCGGCCCAGTATCAGAGTGTTAATGTGCTTGAAGAACTCAATGGCTTCCAGGTTCTTATTTTCCCCATACTCATTAGCCACCCATTGGCCATCCTGCTTGCCATAGTCTAAGTACAGCATGGACGCCACGGCGTCCACCCTAAGCCCATCCACATGGTAGTGTTCAATCCACATCAGGGCGCTGCCAATCAGGAAATTCTTCACCTCTGTCTTGCCATAGTCGAAAATCTTGGTGCCCCAGTCCGGGTGTTCCCCTTTTCTGGGGTCTGCATATTCATACAGGCAGGTGCCGTCAAACTCCGCAAGCCCATGGGCGTCCCTTGGGAAATGAGCCGGAACCCAATCCAGGATGACGCCAATGCCACTCTTGTGCAGATGGTTTACCAGGAAGGCAAAATCCTCTGGCGAGCCATAGCGGGAAGTGGGCGCATAGTAACCCGTCACCTGATATCCCCAGGAGCCATCGAAGGGATATTCGGAAATCCCCATCAACTCCACATGGGTGTAGCCCATTTCCTTGACATATTCTGCCAGCTTAATGGCAAACTCCCGATATGTGTAGAATCCCTCATCCTCCCGGCCGGGATGGCGCATCCAGGAGCCGGGATGCACTTCATAAATGGCCATGGGCTGGCTGTAGACGTCTTTGCATGCCCTGCGCTTTTCCATCCATTTGGAGTCGCTCCACTTAAATGCGTTGATGTCCGCCACCCGGGAGGCGTTCCCTGGGCGCAGCTCCGCATAATTGGCATAAGGATCCGCTTTGTAAAGCTGCCTGCCGTCCGGCGTCTCGATGTAATATTTATACAAATCGCCGATGGCTGCCCCTGGCACGAAAAGCTCGAAAATGCCCATCGGCTCCAGGCGCTCCATCTCATTTGCGTCTTTGTTCCAATCGTTAAAGGACCCTATGACAGAGACCTTCTCTGCATTCGGCGCCCAGACGGCAAAGTACACGCCTTTCTCTCCTTTTTCCGTCACGGGGTGCGCTCCTAATTTTTTGTAAATGTCATAATGTGTCCCTTGCCCCAAATAATACATGTCTAATTTTGAAAAATGTTCCATAGCAATACCCTCCTGTGGCGCACCGGCCACCTTCTGATTTTCCTGGGGCGCATTAGCTGCGCCAGGCTCTGACTAGTTAAAATCCCTCTCCCTTAAGTACAGATACCCCTCCGGGCTAAATTTTTTCCCGCCGAATAATTTCTTTAGCCCGCCTCGTTCTGCGCAGTAGATGGCCTCATCCATAATTTCCTTCACTTCTGTCAGCGTGGTGGGCTCATCCAGCTTTTGAATGCTGCTGATGCGATTATAAAGCGCTAAGACGCCCATATCATCAATCTCACATTCCTGCTCCGCCGCATATGCCTTGGCAAATTCCACCAGCTCATCGCTGGTAAAGACGGGTATTTTAATCCGTTCCGTAAATTTCTTGGCGAAATTCACATCCAGGCTTAAAACCTTCTCTATTTCTGTCCTTGTATCCTCTAAAATCACCAGCAGCCCATTCGTGTCCCGATCCATCAGGAGAGCTAGGCGGGTGACTGTCTCATGGGTCATCTCCCCTGCCCGTTCTATAATCAAATAGCCGCCTACCACTTTTTTCAGCAACTGGCTCAAATCCTTCTGATTCAGGGAATCGCCTGTTATCTTGCCGACTTTCCCCCCAGGCTGCACGCCAGCCTTCTGGATGGCCTTGATAAAATCCGTGGCCAGCACCGTCTTCCCGCTGCCCTTTCCTCCCATAATCACTATATTGCCGCCAGAAGAGGTCAGGCTGCCTTCTTTATGCTGGGCAACGTCTTCCAGCACCTGGCAGAGCTGCTCTTCCATGCCTTGGACTGGAACGAAGTAAGAGAATATCTCCCTCTGCTCCTCGCTCAGCCTAGGCTTCTTACTTTCTTCCTCCAAATCCATTTTGGGGACAGTATGCTTCTCCTCCCTGGAGGCTCTCGCTGCGCGGAATGCGGATTCTAAGCATTGCTCCGCATCCTTATTGCCATCCTCTTTCTCCTCTTGGCGATTAATCTCCTGCTCTGCCTGCTTCTCAATCAGCTTTTCCAGAGGAATGATGGAACTGCCCCTCTGAAAATCCCTGGGCGCGCGGCTAGAAGATGGGTACGGCGTTCCAAAAGGCCGATCCTGCCGCCGCCGGAATGAATCCTCTGAAGCCTGGGGGGGACGCCGCACAAAATGCCCATCTTGGGAGGCGCTGGTTGCCGGAAGCTGGTCTGGAGAAGCTTTTCTTAGAATAGCAATGGGGTCTGGCCCTTCCTCTGAATCCTGCGCTTGCAGCCCTTCTTCCGCTGGCTCCTGAGGAGCTTGAGGGGCTGCTTCCTGGCTGTCTAATTCCTGAGCATTTGATTCTTGAGCCTGAGCCTCCTGCGTACTTGGCTCTTGCATGGCTGGCTCCTGCTTGCTTGGCTCTTGCATGGCCGGCTCTTGCTTGCCTAACTCTTGCATGGCTGGCTCCTGCTTGCCTAACTCTTGCATGACTGGCTCCTGCTTGCCTAACTCTTGCATGACTGGCTCCTGGGCATCCATTAATTGAATACTTGCCTCCTGGGCTGCCGGCTCTTGGCCATATGCTTCTTGAGCCTGCATCTTTTGTGTATCTGAACTCTGGATATCAGATTCTTGGATGCGAAAGCCTGCCCTCTGCATTCTGTCTTCATCTCTACATTCATTTTTCCCAAAGGCCTTATGTAAATATTCACTTTCTTCTTGGTTTCCCTCTGGGCATCCATCTTGCCCAGCAATCACTTGCCTATCTGGCTCTTCTGCATCAACGCTTTGCTCCCCTGCGTCTTCTGGAAAAGCCGCTTTTTCTGCATGCTCTTCGGCACAATGGCTTGCGTGTCCCAAATCATCTTCCGGCTCCTCCAGGCACTCGCTTTCT
>CAOKUK010000233.1 GCA_948472595.1 uncultured Eubacterium sp. | reverse complement strand
AAGCACGGCGCAGATTAAGTCGAATGCCTATTCCTTCGGGTGCACCATTGCAGAGGTGGAGGTGGATATCCCCCTGTGCAAGGTAAAGCTTGTGGACATTGTGAACGTCCATGACGCCGGGAAGCTGATTAACCCAGCGCTGGCGGAAGCCCAGGTGCATGGGGGGATGAGCATGGGGATTGGGTTTGGCATGTCAGAGAGGCTGATTTTTGACGAGAAGACAGGGCGCGCCTTGAATAACAACCTGCTGGATTACAAGATATCCACCTTTATGGACCATCCCAGGCTTAAGGCGCTGTTTGTGGAAAATCCAGAGCCTACCAGCGCATTTGGGACGAAATCTTTAGGCGAGCCGCCTGCCTGTTCCGTGGCTCCGGCAATTCGGAATGCCGTCTACCACGCTGTCGGGGTTGCAGTGAATGAAGCGCCGGTGGATCCGCATAACCTGTTTCGGCGTTTTTCGGAGGAAGGGATTTTTGAGAAAGGGGGTTTTTCCTATGTATGACATAAAAGCATTGTATGAAGCAGAAAGCGCAGAAGACGCAGTGCGCCTTTTGATGGAGCATCCCAAGGCTCAGATTATTGCGGGCGGGAGCGATGTCTTGGTACAGATACGGGAAGGGAAGCGGGCCGGGATGGAGCTGGTCAGCATTTATGGGATAGACGCCATGCGCGGGGTCAGCTATGAGGAGGACGGGGCAATCCGCATCGGCTCCCTTACCAGCTTTTCCCATATCACAAAAGACCCTCTGATCCAGAAGCATGTCCCCGTGCTGGGGGAGGCCGTGGATATGGTGGGAGGCCCCCAAATCCGCAATATTGGGACGATAGGGGGGAATACCTGCAATGGCGTGACATCGGCAGATTCCGCTTCCACCCTCCATGCCTGGGACGCCATCGTGGAGATTATGGGTCCTGACGGGATGCGCAGGATTCCCATCTGTGATTTTTACAGAAAGGCAGGCGTGGTGGATTTGCGCCAAGGGGAGCTGCAGACGGCGATTGTCATTCCCAAGGCTGCTTATGAAGGGTATCATGGGCATTACATCAAATATGCCATGCGCAACGCCATGGACATTGCAACGATAGGCTGCTCTGTGAATGTGAAGCTGTCTGGGGACAAGAAAACCGTGGAAGACGCAAGGATTGCCTATGGGGTTGCAGGGCCTGTGCCCATGCGCGCGCATTCTGCCGAAAAGGCCATCCAAGGGCAGCCTGTTTCCAAGGGCAGCGTCCAGGTGTTTGCCAAGGCCGTCCTTGTGGATATTAAGCCTAGGGACAGTTGGCGAGCCTCCAAGGCCTTTCGGCAGCATATCGCAGCGGCTTTGGCGGAGCGGGCATTGTGCGAATCGATTCGCCTGGCAGGGGGCGTTATTCATCAGGAAGGAGGGGAATATCATGGGTAGGCAATATAAGCTGGTGTCTTGCACGATCAATGGGAAAGAGGTAGAGAAAATGGTAGATGTGCGGGCGTCCCTTACCGATATGCTGCGGGACGATTACCGCCTCACCAGCGTGAAAAAAGGCTGCGAGGTAGGGGAGTGCGGAGCCTGCAATGTCATCATTGATGGGGAGTGCTATAACTCCTGCATCTACTTGGCTGTCTGGGCGGATGGGAAGGAAATCCTGACCTTGGAGGGGCTCGCAGGCCCTAATGGGGAGATTTCCGACATTCAGCAGGCCTTTATCGACGAGGCGGCTGTCCAGTGCGGCTTCTGCAGCCCGGGGTTTATCATGAGCGCTGTGGAAATCTTAGAAGCAAAGAGGGAATTTTCCGATGATGAGATTCGCAAGATGATGTCCGGGCACCTATGCAGGTGCACGGGCTATGAGAATATTTTCCGAGCAGTGAAGAAGACCATGCTGCGCAGGCTGGGGAAAGAGGATGAGGCGGAAAAGGTATAGAAACAGGCTGGGGAATAGAGGGTGGTTGGCCGTGGAGCGCAGAACAGATATGGGAAAATGGCGCAGGGAGCAACGCATCCATGCCGGCTGATTGGAGAAAGGATTAGGGTTTACTATGGTAAATAAAGAAGAAAGCGTTAAGACAGTAAGCGAAGAGAATATCTATAAATTAAATGGAAGGGTGCCCTTGGCAAAAGCCATACCTTTTGGGCTCCAGCATGTGCTGGCCATGTTTGTGGCGAACCTGGCTCCCGTGCTGATTGTGTGTGGGGCGGCTGTCGTAAAGGGGACAGGGGGCTCTTTGACGGCAGTGGAGATTACCCGGCTGCTGCAATGCGCCATGTTCGTGGCTGGCATTGGGACCTGCCTGCAGCTTTACCCCATTTGGAAGATTGGATCCAAGCTCCCGATTGTCATGGGAGTCAGCTTCACCTTCCTGGGAAGCCTGCTGATGATTTGCACCAACCCTGGCCTTGGGTACGAGGGCATGGTGGGGGCGGTCATCCTGGGCGGCATTTTTGAAGGGATTGTCGGGCTGAGCGCAAAGTACTGGAAGCGTTTCCTGACCCCAATTGTCTCATCCTGCGTGGTAATCGCAATCGGCCTTTCCCTTCTGCCGGTGGGCATGAATTCTTGGGGCGGCGGCGATGGCTCAGAGACCTTTGGCGCATGGTACCACCTGTTAGTGGGAGCCTTTACCCTAGTGGCGTGCCTAGTGTCGCGCTATATGCTGAAGGGGGTGTACAAAAACCTGAATATCCTGGTGGGGCTTGTGATGGGCTACATATTATCTGGGATATTTACAGTGGCGGGGATTGCGCCCATGATTGATTTTTCAGGAATTACGAAAACGGTAGGCGAAGTCGGCTTTTTCAGCCTTCCCCAGCTGGTGTTCTTTACCAGCCATAAGCCAGTTTTTGATTTGGGCGCATTCTTTACCATAGCAATCGTATTTTTGGTGTCGGCGGCAGAGACGACAGGTGCGACTACGGCTGTCTGTACTGGCACTCTAGGGCGCGACATCAAGATGGAAGAGCTGCAGGGCTCCCTGGCAGTGGACGGCTTTTCCAGCATGATTTCCGGGTGTTTTGGATGCCTTCCTCTGACATCCTTCAGCCAGAATGTAGGGCTTGTGACGATGACGGGCGTCATCAACCGCTTTACCATATTGATGGGGGCGTTGATTTTAATTCTGGCGTCCTTGTTTCCCCAATTGGGCGCATTCTTCAACTCCCTGCCCCAATCTGTGCTGGGCGGCTGCACCGTGATGATGTTTGGGTCGATTATGTATGAGGGGATTAAGATGCTGAAGGAATGTGTATTTAACGACCGTACCATGATTTTGGTATCCCTGGCTTTTTGCATCGGCGTTGGACTGACCCAGACGTCTGGCAACTTCTTTGCGGCCTTCCCGCCGGCAGTGGGCGACATTTTCAATGGAAATGCGGTAGCAGGCGTGTTTGTCGTATCCTTGCTGCTGAGCTTTATCCTGCCCAAAGAGAATCCTGCAGCTGCGCAGGCTGGAGAAAGAGGATGAGGCGGGTTGCGTTTTACGGCTCAGGAATGCGCTGTACTGCGCATTCCGTGAGAACATGATTCAGGAGTGAGGCGGAAAAGGCATAAAATGCTTTTTGCTGCGGCAATTGAAATTATCTTGGAAATATGTTAGGATATCGGAAAAGGATAACAGGAGAAAAGAAGATGGGGCTTACGCATTTTGACGGGCAAGGGAAAGCCAGGATGGTGGATGTGACAGAAAAAGAGGACTCCGTACGGGAAGCGACAGCCACCGGCAAAATCCGCATGGGGCGGCAGGCCTTCCAGGCGGTGGAAGCTGGCGCCGTGGGTAAGGGCGACGTCTTGGGGGTGGCCGCCACAGCCGGGGTTATGGGGGCGAAAAAGACTTCAGACCTCATCCCCATGTGCCATATCCTCCCCCTTACGGGCTGCAGGGTCTGGTTTGAGCCCGATGCCGAAAAACTGGAAATACGCTGCTACTGCACGGTAAAGGTCTCCGGGAAGACAGGGGTGGAAATGGAAGCCCTGACCGGGGTGGGCATTGCCCTTTTGACCATTTACGATATGTGCAAGAGCTTGGATAAGTCCATGGAAATCGGCAATATCTACCTTTGCCAAAAGACAGGCGGGAAGAGTGGGGAGATAAGGAATTCGTTATAAGAGACCGTTGTATGCATTGCAGAAGACAGGCGGAAAGGTTGTGGGGAGAAAGGAAGGGGATAAAAGAAGGAAGGAGCGTGGAAGGATGGAGAAATACCGTCGCATGTTTGTAATCGTAGTGGATTCCCTGGGGGTGGGGGAGATGGAGGATTCTCCGGACTTTGGGGATGTTGGCGTGAATACCTTAGGGCATATTTCCCAGGCAGTCAGCAGTTTCTCTATCCCAAACCTGCAAAGGCTGGGGCTGGCGAACATCACGCCCCTTGTGCAGGTGCCCCCGGCAGAAGTCCCCTTAGGCTATTATGGGAAGCTTCGGGAGAAGAGCAAGGGGAAGGACACCATGACCGGCCATTGGGAGATGATGGGGCTGGAGGTGACAAAGCCCTTCCAGACCTTTACGGAGACGGGCTTCCCGCCGGAATTGATAGCGGAGCTGGAACGGAGGACCGGGCGGAAAATCATTGGGAACAAAAGCGCCAGCGGGACGGAGATTCTAGAAGAGCTGGCGGAAGAGGAGATTGCCTCAGGCCATATGATTGTGTACACCTCTGCGGATTCCGTGCTGCAGATTTGCGGGAATGAGGAGACTTTCGGCTTAGAGGAGCTGTACCGGTGCTGTGAGATTGCCAGAGAGCTGACCATGCGGGAGGAATGGCGGGTAGGCCGCGTCATAGCCCGTCCTTACGTGGGCAAAAAGAGAGGGGAATTTAAGCGCACCAGCAACCGGCACGACTACGCCCTGAAGCCTTATGGGAAGACCGTTTTAGACGCCTTGAAAGCCAAGGGCCTCGATGTGATTTCCGT
>CAOKUK010000232.1 GCA_948472595.1 uncultured Eubacterium sp. | reverse complement strand
AACAGAGAGGAGACATAGAATGCGAAACAGATTTTATACGAGGATAGCATCTTCCGTGCTGGCGGCAGCCGTTGCGTTTTCCATGATTGGAAGCGTTCCGGCGACAGCCTTTGCCGAAACGGCGGAAGCGCAGCAGGCAGAGGCGCAGGCGGAAGGGCAGGGCGCGGCAGCCGGACTTACTAATTTCACGGATGTAGGCGGCGCCGGCCTTTCGGTAAATGCAGAAACGAACACGGTCACGATGGAAAAAGGCCAAGGCGATCACTTTGCCGTTTTTGACGGCCTGGACTATAAAGTAAAAGACTTTGTATTTGAAGCGGATGTAACCTTAGAGGACGGCCCATCTGCAGCCCTGGTGTTTGGCATGGACAATAAAGAGGTTCCGTCAAAGAAATGGTATGGGGCAAACCTCAATACCGAGGATGACGGCGGCCAGGGGCGTTTCCGTATTTTTGGCGTGGGAGCGGAATTCGAGGAGCAGCCCTACGCTTTCTGGGAAGGGTTTGACAAGCAGAGCCAGATACATTTAAAGCTGGACGTAAGGCGGGACGGTTCTTACACATACAGCTTTGGGAACACAGGCAAAGAGCTTAAGTCTGTGGAAGGCCGTATTTCAGATTGGAAGGGCGGCTACCTGGGAATATTGACCTTCAACAGCAAAGCGTCATTTGCCAATATTTCCTTTGAAAACCGCATGGTAGAGACAAACTTAACAGACTTCACCTCCAAGACGCCGGATAAATTCCAGAAGGATGAAGCCTTGGGCACCGTGACGCTGGACAACAACGGCGGAGACCATTTTGCAGTCTACAATGGGCTGGAAAAGAAAGCCAACGACTTTTCCCTGGAAGCGGACATAGCCTTAGAAGGGCGTTCCGCAGCATTGATTTTCGGCATTGGCAAGAAGGAAAACCCCAGCGGCCAGTGGAGCGGCGCAAACATCGACACGGAAAACGGCGCAAAGGCATTCCGTATCTTTGGGCCTGGCCTGAAGGACAACAGCGATGAGAAAGGCTTAGAAGGCGTAGACCCTACCAAGCCCATGCATTTTAAGCTGGATGTGAAAAAAGACGGGAAGTTTGCCTACACCTTTGGGAACATCGGCGGGCAAATGCGCTCCATAGAGGGAACCATTGACAGCTGGCAGGGAGGCTATGTGGGCGTGCTGACTTTTAATTCCAAGGCAGTGTTCTCCAATATAACCTTTGAAGACCGCACATCGGAAGACGTGAAAGCGCCCGTCCATGAAATCCAGGTGACAGACGCCTATAAGACGAACCTGGAAGGCCTTGCGGCTATGGAAAACGGAGCCTGGGAAGTCAGGGAGGACGGGCTGTACAGCAATGCCTCCGGGAAAGGCGACAGCTTCCTCTATGCAAAGACCCAGGGGAATGATTTCGTATATTCCACAGATGTTGCCTTTGCCAAAAATGAAGGTGCGGCCGCATTGGTATTCCGCAACGCCGAGGAAGGCCAGAATGCAAACTGCTATGCGGTCAACATTGACGCAGGGTCGAAGGAGTGCAAGTTCTGGAAATGGCAGAATGGCGAGAACTATGACATGTCGCAGGTGAATAAGACCAAGGTAGACCCGGTAGGCGGCAAGTACACGCTGAAGGTGGTGGCAGTGGGCTCCTGGATTTCCTGCTATGTGAACGGCACATTGGTTGCAAGCACAGGCGATTACCTGCTGCAGGGCACAGAGAAGGGGCAGAGCACCAGCATTGACGAAGGGTATTTCGGATTGCTGAACTGGAATGGCGAGATGGTATTCCAGAATACATATTACAGGCCAATCACAGATGATAACAGCCCGCTGATTGAAGATATCACGGTCACCTCTTCCGGCGATGTGGAAAAGAAAGGCCAGTTTTTCCCGGAAGAGCCCACCCATATCCAGTATGTGAAGAACAATGCCGCAACTGTAAATATCGTGCCGAAAAAGAAAAATGAAGCCGCAAAAATGACGGTATTGGGCACGGACGGAAAGACAGAGTACCCGGATGGCAAGAACATCCCGTTGGAAGTGGGGCCGAATTTCCTTACGGTAATCAGCAGCATGCCGGTTGACGCCGACGGCACGGAGGCCACTTTGACTTACCGCATGAACGTGCACCGCAGGCAGGCGGACGAGATTTATTACAATGAGCCGTACCGGGATCAGTACCATTATTCCGTAAAAGACGGCTGGGGAAACGACCCCAATGGGATGATTTACTATAATGGCAAATACCATTTTTACTATCAGTTCTATGAAGGCACGAAGCACGGCCCCATGCACTGGGCCCATGCTACTAGCACGGATATGCTCCATTGGGAGGAAGAGCCGATGGCATTTTACCCGGATGAAAACGGGGTAATGT
Source organism: uncultured Eubacterium sp. (assembly GCA_948472595.1). GTDB lineage: Bacteria > Bacillota > Clostridia > Lachnospirales > Lachnospiraceae > Petralouisia. The sequence goes on along the minus strand of CAOKUK010000232.1, from coordinate 2,560 downwards.
TCAATGGGTATATCGTAGACGACAAAGACAATACGTCCGGCTTGTTTAAGGCAGAGGACAAATGCCGCCTGGTGTCTTTGATTACCATCAACGGGAACGGCCAGCGCTTGAAGGCAGCCTACAGCACGGATGAAGGAAAGACATGGACAAAGGTGAAGAAGATTGCGGCGGATTGGGAGAACGACCCGCTGTGGAGCCGGGACTTCCGCGACCCGCAGATATTCCGTTGGGAAGGCAAATGGTTCCTGACTGTGGCAGGCGGCCCGCTGCGCATTTATTCCTCTGACAACCTGTTGGAGTGGAAATGCGAAGCCGCTTACGGCAACTTCCATACGGAGTGCCCGGATTTGTTCCCGCTGAAGGCGGACGATGGGAAGATAAAATGGCTCCTGAACGGAGGCGGAAGGTTCTACAAGATTGGCGATTTTAAAGAAGTGGAAGAGAACGGCAGCAAGCACTGGGCATTTGTCCCAGATTCGGAATACGGCACTATGGACAACACGGGCGACAGCGAGAAGATGAATTTCGGGAAAGACTCCTACGCCACGATGCGGTACTATATCGACCATGACTTTGGCACCGCTGCAAACCCAACCCCCAAAGACATCACTGTCATAAACTGGATGAACACATGGGATTACTGCACCAGGGTAGGGGAAACCGTAGGGCAGGACTTCAACGGGACCTATAACCTGACCTTAGACCTGGGGCTTACCAAAAATGAAGCAGGGAAATACATCCTGACCCAGACGCCGATTCAGCAGTATGAGACTTTGCGCGATACCGCCAAGAAAACAGAGCTGAAAGACGTAAATGTAACGGAAAGCAATGACCTGTTAAAGGATTTCAAAGGCAGCAGCTATGAAATCGTATCCACGTTCCGTCCCGGGAAGGACACAAAGAAAGTTGGCTTCAAGCTCCGCACAAGCAAGAAGGAAGAGACGCTGGTAACCTATGACTTAGAGACAGAAACGCTGTTCATTGACCGCAGCAAATCCGGAATCATCATCCCGGGATCCTTTGCCCAGGTTGACAGCCAGAGCGTGAAGAAGAATGCGGACGGCAGCATTGACCTGCACATCTATGTGGACAGGGCAAGCGTGGAAGTCTTTGCGAAGGGGCACACCGCTGCCGGCGCAGAGCAGATTTTCCCATCCATCAACAGCCTTGGCGCAAGCGTCTTTGCAGAAGGCGGCCAAGCCAAAGCGGATATTGCCATCTATCCGATGAACAGCATTTGGACAGACAAGAAGGAGGTGTCAAAGCCGATTGAGATGGGCACTTCCTCTCCGGCAGAGAGCAACTTGAATATCGGCAGCAGCCTGGATTTGAGCGCATACCTCTTGCCCGTAGGGGTAGTGCAGGACATGGTATGGGCCGTGGAAGACAACGGCGTCCTTTCCCTTGAGAAGGATGAAAATGATAAGACCGCTGTCCAGGTGACAGGCCGGAAGGAAGGGACCGCCAAGGTTACCGTGACGGCTGCGGCAGACCCATCCTTGAAGAAAGAATTTACCATACATGTATTTCAGAATAACTTTAAGACCAACATCGGCCCCTTCGTGGCAAACGGCAACTGGTTCATCAATGACGAGGTGTTGAGCGTTTCCAATAATGCGGCCAATGACTCCTATATGACCCAGAACAAGCTGAGGGACAAGACGTATGAATTAGAGACAGACATCAAATACGAAAGAGGCCTGGTGAACCTGTTCTTTGCGGCAAAAGGCACAGACCCGAACGGCGCTTACGCCCTTCAGTTTGGCCAGGGCGATACCGTCCGCCTGTTCTATTTTGCAGGGGATACCATCAAGGAAGCAAGCATGGGCAAATCCATCAGCGACAACCAGTACCACCATATCAAGGTGGCCAAGACGGAGAACAGCGTGGCTGTTTTCGTGGACGGCGCAGAGTGCTTAAGCCACACCTTTGAAAGCGTAGAGCCGTTCTTCAACAACGCTTACGCAGGCCTGGGCATTTGGGACGGCGCCATGGAAGTGAAGGGCTTCTACATTGACGGCGGCAAGATGCCGGAACCGGACAAAGTGGATGCCAAAGCGCCTGTAATCACGAAGGACCTTTCCAATCAGAGCTGCAATTTGAAGGCGAAGCTGACATTGAGCTTGACGGCAGCCACAGAGGACGGCGGGAGCTTAAGCTACCAGTGGTACTCCAATACGAAGAACAGCAAGGACGGCGCAAAGGCCATCAGCAAAGCCACAAAGGCAAGCTATGCCGTTCCCACCAAAAATGCAGGGACTGTCTACTATTTCTGCAGGGTGACGAATACCAACAGCAAGGCCACCGGGGAAAAAGCAGCGTTTTTGGATTCTAAGATTGCAAAGGTGACTGTAAAGAAGGCTGCAAACCCGATTGCAAGCGTATCCAAATACAGCAAGCCCATTGGCAGCAAGGTCACTTTAAAGCCGCAGGGCAAAGCCACCTACAAGAGCAGCAACACAAAAGTAGCGCCTGTAAGCAAGAAGGGCGTGGTGACCTTTAAAAACTTCGGCAAGGCAACCATTACCGTAAAAGCGGAAGGCAATGCAAATTACAAGGC
>CAOKUK010000231.1 GCA_948472595.1 uncultured Eubacterium sp. | reverse complement strand
ATATCTCATGCATCTCCACTCCCCCCATCCTTTTTTCATGCTCTCGGTCAATCAGTCCCCTGAGGGTTTCCAGCTCCCTGTCTATGGCCTCCAGCTCGGGGCCATACTCCGGCTTCCAGTCGATGCCGGAGTGCAGCACGATGAATGCCCTCCGATTCGCCAACTCCAAATACCTTAAGATTTTTTCATCATCCATTCCCTTCGCCTCCTTGTATCTGGCATGTTTTTTATATGACAAGCCGTTTCCGGCATGTTTTCGCTATGAATTGTCGCCCCGAAAAGCCGCCGCAAAACCTCTTTTGAACTTCTCCCAGTCTTCCGCTGTTCCTAACCTGTACCAGCGCATTTTTTCCGCTTTCCAGTCACGCTTCAACGCAAAACCCAGCCCAGCTTCCTCTCTTACCCACCATATACTTACATCAGCAAGCCCGGCTTTTATACTGCCTTCATCATAAAATACCGCCCGGCTTTCTTCTTTGTGTGTAAATGTGAAGAAGTCCTGTAATTCTGTATAGAGTTTTTCAGGCTTTATTTCCACCGCATTTTGCGGCATTTTGTTGTACTCTGCCATGTTTTCCTCCCTATCCTGTCTTCACGCATGCTCCCAGTCAGGATTTCCAGGTCAAGTGACAATATTTTCCCGTGGTTGATTGACAAACCACTTCATTGCCTCTTCCTGTTCAGGAGTCGGCATTATTTCTTTCAGCCCTGCTTCCGTCAGGTTTATTTCTCCCAGCGCCGCTCCTTCCATCTTTCCTGCTGCTGCCGCAACTGCATTTAATGTCCGCATCTCTTCGCAAAGTTGCTCTGGCACTGTCGGCCCTTGTCCAGCGTACACCGTGCCGCCCTTTGTTTTGCCTAATTCCTGCGGCGTTGTTTTAATTTCTGCCGCATATATTATCTTTGCTTCGACGTATTCAGCGTACCTTGTCGCCGTCCTGATAAATGCCTTTTTGAAGCCCTCCATTGCAATCAGCTTACTCCACCTGCCTCCCTATCTTCACGCATGCTCCTGGCCAGGAGCTCCAGGGCATCCACCAGAATCCTCTGCTTTTTCAGCATGGGCGGCGGCTCCTCGCCCGCAAAGCACTTCCTATATTCCGCAAGGTCTCGGCTGTGTTTGTCCAAGAGCATCTGGACGTCGAAAATCGTGTACCCTTCTGGGTCTTCCTCAACTTCCTCGCCTTCCCCAACTTCCGGCTCTTGGTCAATGGCCACTGCTTCCTGGAAGCCCACATCGATAGCCTCTGGCCTTTCCTGCCCCTTCTTTCCCCTCCTGCACTTCCTTAAGCGCCTTCGCCGCCTTTGCCCATGACATTTCCTTGCTGCGGTCAGTCCCCACTCCGCTGGGCGTGCAATGGAAGTGGCCCCCGCTGTAGCTCCCCCCATGGTATAATCTCCCATGCTCCTCCTTGAGCCATGCCGCAGTGACCTCGTCCCCCACATCAATCCCTAGCCAGCCGTAGAGGCTTTCTATCTCCTCCCTGGTCATGTCTGGCTTCCTGGCTCCCGCTTCCTCCTGCTGCTTGGGCGGCGCTTCCTGTGCCCGCCTTCGCCTTTCTATATCCTTTCCCCTTGCGACGTCGCAACGGTTGTAGCAGTTTTCATGTCCGCAGTCCTGGCAGCAGGGTTCCGGCTCCCCATCCCCTTTCCGTGCCACCGCCAACTCCTGGTGCAGGTGCTGGCATTCCCTGCCAAGAACCCCGGAAGTCTCCATTTCCAGCCGTTTTTCCTCGCCCATCTGCATGCAGGGGAATGGGCTCCCCATTGGGGCATCCCTACAATACCGCTCCCCCTGCCGTATCCCGCAAGGGCGTGCGCAGCTGAAACAGGCGTGCTTCCCATCGCCGCATCCCGGCGCGCTGAGCAAGGAGCCTTCCGGGTAGACTGTTTTGGGAAGCCCGAAGAAAGACTTCGGCTCATCATGCTTCTTTTTCATTGCCCTTATTTCCCTTACGGTGGTGTCCTGCGTCACCTTCTCCAAATCCTCGTCTGGGAGCGTGAGCATCTCCTGCAGCTTGCTCGCTCCCATCCCTATGTACCTCTCCGCCATGCGCTCGCCCCCGCTCCCATCGATGGAGAAGCGGGCGTTTATGGCCATGAAGCGGCTCGCACTGGATGCGCTGAGGTTATATTCCCCCTTCGCAAACTCCCAGATGCTCTTATAGCCATCCTCCATGAAAAGCCCTCCCTCGCTGGCCTTGCGCAGGTAGTAGCCGACCATGAAGAAGTCCAGGGACGCGCTCTCCAGGTGCGTCCTTATCATGCTTTTCAATTTATTGTAATCCATATCCAAATGATGCCTCCTACATCCCGCCCGCATGGGGAAGGGCGGCAAGGGGGAAATGGCAAAAGCAGAAGGGAGAAAGAGATGCCCCCTGCCACCCCTCCCCATGCGGGCGGGATTTATCAAGTAACAACAATTTCCTGTGGTTGATTGATAAGCCACTTCATTGCCTCTTTTTGTTCGGCAGGGCTGCATTATTTCTTTCGGCTCCGCTTCCGTGCGTTGCTTCTTCCATCTTCCTCACTGCTTCCGCAACTGCATTTAATGTCCGCACCTCTTCGCAAAGTTGCCCTGACGCTGTCGGTTCTTGTCCAGCGCACACCGTGCCGCCCTTTGATTTATTCCATGGCGTTGTTTTAATTTCTGCCGCATATATTATCTTTGCTCCGACATATTCAGCGTACCTTGTCGCCGCTTTGATAAACGCCTTTTGGAAATTTTCCATTTCCGCATATTCTTTTTCGCACTGCCTCTTTTTCATCATATCCCCCATTCCTGCAACATGTCCCGCAATCCCACGTTGCCATTTCCTTCCATTTCCCCTATACTGTACTCACAGGCTGTTGCCGCAGCCGAGTACAGAAGAAAGGATGTGATTTTATGAATAAGAAGGAACAATATGCAGAGACTTTAAAAGCCCTGCGGTTACAGAATGACTTCATGAAGGAACAGAATACCCCTCCTTTAGAGGTTTTGCCTCCTGAAGACTATTCTAAGGCAAGCTTTGTGTTCAGCCATCTCAGGACGGAAATTGAGAATTTCGAAAAGACCCTTGACGATACACACGAAATCTCCTTCCAGCTTACCTGTTTTGGCCTTTCTATGGTAATGTCTGTAACCTCCATAGGATACCAAAACCCAAACCTCCTGTATTTTTATGGGACAATCAACGCCCAGAAGGCCCAGCTTGTGCAGCATGTAAACCAGCTGAATTTTTTAATACTCTCAACGAAAATTGAAGATGAAGCCAGGCCTCCCAGGCGGATTGGCTTTAACCTTCCAGGGAATGCAGCGGAAGCCCCATAAGTTTCCCTCTATCCTTGCCGGATTTATCCGGCAAGGATTTCTTCAATGCCGTCCTTCAAATCCTCTATTTTCCCTTCAATTTCGGCTACCTTCTCTCCCTCAATCCCACCTATGACAAAAACCATCTGCACGCACCTTTCCCTGGGTATATTGATTGTGATAGCCGCATAATAGCGGCCCGTTTCAAGGTCTTTCTCCCAGAACCCTTGGGAGATGTCTGATTCCATCGTCAGCTCATCCTGCCCGCCCTGTGCATCTTGCTTATCTGCCGGAACTTCCGGCCTTTTATCCTCACCCACCGTTCCCACTCCTCCTTTCCCTTGCCATCCCACGCCCCGCCGGGCATGCCTGGCAAGGACTTTTTCAGCGTAACCCTTAAAACCCCCTATTTTTCTTTTGATCTCTCCCGCCTTCTTATTTTCAATTCCAGCCATTGCACAAAATATGTGCATAATCTCTGGCCTGTGCGTATTGATTTCGATTGCCGCAAAATAGATATCCCTTCCAAAATCCCTTTTCCAGTGCCCACTGGAAATATCCGGCTTCCTCTCCTTCATCAGCAGCCCTGCTAACGTAATCAGCTTACGTGTCGAAGCTATGCATCCATCCACTGTCTTATCGCCTCCTTTCCTTAAACCGCCTTCCCTTTTTGGAAATAACCCCTCAGACATTTTATAAAAAGTTCTGCCTCATCTTCTCCATGGATAGTGATTTCCGTCCCATCCATGGGAGCCACTGTCACCACCCCGTCCGCCCCCTCCATGCTCCAAAGAACCCTGTCCTTCCCATAGCCTTCTGCCCCAGCCCCTGGATCAGCCAGCTGTTCACTGGAAAACACGTAATCCGAATTATCTTCTTTGGCCAATTTTCCTTGCCTCCCTTCCTTTGACATTTCCAATCTGCCCCTACTGTCTCCCTTTTTCCTCATATCCATCCCTTTTTGAGACACATCCTGCAAGCCCCTGTTGCCATCCTATTCCATTTCCCCTATACTGTACTCACAGGCTCCCGCCAGGGACGAGTACATATTACAGAGGAGGACTATTATGTTCACTGAACTATGGGAAATCTGGTCTGATATCCACGATAATCCGGACCAGCAAAAACGAATCGCCAGCGCCAAAAAATCTTCCTGTACCCCACCATATGTTGATTTCACTACGGGGACTGGGAATTTCAAGGGAAGTTCTGGCAACCACACAACATCACTCCAAAAATGCTCCTGCATAGACTTCACTAGGCGCAAGCTCCCATGCAAGCATATGTACCGCCTTGCAATGGAATTGGGGTGCATGGAATCCGATTTTAAATCTGACCTAGGTGACGTCGCCACTCCCCAACCAAAGAAAATGAAATTTGAATCCGTTGTCGAAGCCATTGAGAAATTATCCAAAAAAGCACAGGCTTCTTTGTTGGACATTGCAAGAACCAGCAATACAAAATCCCCATTTAAAATAATCCCAAAGGACAAAAAGTTTGCAGAACTTCAAAAAAATGGCTTCTTAGTCACCGTCTCTAATAACGAGGCATTGCTGCAGTGTTATAATCATGACGATATTATCAAACGCATCCAAGCACTTGGCATTCCTTTTGACAATAAAATGAAACTGGATGATTTAAGGCAATGGTGCA
>CAOKUK010000230.1 GCA_948472595.1 uncultured Eubacterium sp. | reverse complement strand
CCGGGGGATTCCCTTGGAGCCGCCCCGGGCTGGGATTACTGCCAGTATCTTCATTTGTCTGTCCATTCCTTTCGTTTCAATTGGGCATCAGAAAAAGCTGCCGAGGCTTTCTACATGCTTTACCATAATCTCAAAATATTCCTGCATCATCCGGTAGGCGTTTTTTATCTGCAAAAAATCTGACTGGTACAAGTTATTCAGGTAATCGTCCACCATCTGCAGCAGGTATTGGTTCGGCACTGTCCCAAGGGTTGTGACAATGCGCTCCCCATCCTGTGCGGCTTTTACGCCAAAATCATAGGCGGCCACATGGGAAAGGCCAAGCGCCCCATTCACCCCTGCGCCCCGGGCGTCCTCTTCTATCAGGATGGAAATGTTCCGGCGGCTTAAGTTGTAGATATGGGCATGGACCCGGAACCCCAGATGGAGGTCGCAGTTATCATAAGCCGAAAACCCTTCTTCCCCATAGCTGATGTCAACGCATTGTGCCCCAGCCTTTTTGCACTCTTCCACTGCCCATGCAATCCTCTGGGCCGTATGGGGGTCTGTATAGCCATCCGCTTTCATTCCCCGGTGGAACACCACCGTCAGCTCTGCCTTGGGAAATACCTGTGAAACATAGGCTGTTACATCGACCAGATATTCCATGGAACCTGCATTTGCCGGGTCTGAAATGCAGATTTTTTTCACGTCATAAGGATTGGCAGAATGAAACCCAGATTCCTTGAGGAACCCTAAGTTGTACCATGCGGGGCATCCCGTCATTTTCCCAGAATAAATCCCATTGCTGCGGAGCACATTGACACTGTACCAGTCCCGGCAGCCCAAAGATTTTGTGTCGGATTCCACACGCTTTAGGAACTTTATGGTTGGCTCTGAAAATGGATAATGGTACACGGCCTTGTTGGCAATGCTGCTCCCGAACCAGCCCAGCCCAAGGGCAAACATCGGCACGCGGATGCGCCCTAAATCTTCTACCAGCGGGAACACGCCCGGGTAAAGCTGGGGCAGATAGGCTGGCCCTCCGCAGAATACCATGGCATCCATTTGGTTGAGTTCCTCCAAATGGGGCTCCATGGAGGTGCAGCGGTTGAAATAGGTAAATTCCGCACCCGGGTAGACGTATTCCAACAGCTCCCGGCTCCTTTTTACAATCAGGAAATCCCCGGCATTTTTCAATGCACCTGACATCATGGCAAATTTTCGTTTGTTCCCTGTTTCCATCTGTCACTCCTTTTCCTTCCTTATTCTAAAAGTGCGCCTTCCGCTGCTTCTTGCAGCAGTTTTGCACATTTTTGCAGAAGCTTGCTGTAGGTTATCCCTTTCCGTGCGCTTTCCTGCACCGCGGCCTGCGGGCTCCCTTCATCATAATAATATTCGCTCCGGATAATATACTCTGCGGAAGGCATGGTGGCTTCAACCAATTGGTAGCCATCCTGCCTGTGGCATTTCCGGATTAATTCCTTGATTTTCCCAAGCAACGCTTCGCAGCCTTCTTTGGGAATCTGCTCCAAGCGGCTTAGTTCCTCCAGCTCTTTGTAGAGCTCTTCCAAACGCCCTGCGTCCTCTGCCATTTCCTGATAACTCCCTGGGATAGTGCGCAGGTATTCCATCGCCCGCTCCTGTTCCTCCTTGGAAAATGCAGGCTCCATCTTTTCGATAAAGGAACCAAAATCCACTTCTTTTTTGCATACCTCGGCAACTGCATCTTTTAACGGCAAAAGTTCCGTCCCTTCAATATAAGCCCCTCCTTCCGTCGCATTGATTACACGGACATTCCCATGCTTTTTCACGCCCCTGACGTACATTTCAAACCAGTCCAGATACATCCTTAAATTTTGGAGCGTTGGGACTTTATCTTCATAATTTCCCTTTACCATAATCATGTTCCTTGTGTCTACCTTCTGCATTTTTTCCTCAAAAGTGCCGTCCGCATGGGACTGGTTATTGCTGTAGGCAAGGTCCTGCCCCACCAAGATAATGGTATTAAAGCCCATTTTATATAAGAGGGAAAATGCGCCGCATGCTACGGAACCCCCGACTGACACGTCATAAAATGGCTTTTTATTTTTCTGGTAGACACGGTAGGGAATCAAATAGCCGTCATAGTAAAAAATTTTCTTCCCTTTCTGGCGGGCAATCAAGGAATGGCGGGCACTGGTAGGCGCAATGACAGGAATCTGCTCAGACCCTCCAATTTCCACTAATTTCAGCATTTTATGCGGGTCTAAAGTCAGGAAAGCATCGGGCACAATCCCAGCTTTCAGGAGCGGTTTTATTGCGGTGTCCACTGCCAGCAGGAACGCTTTGTTCTTTGCATTTTTTAACTCGTGGATATTTTTATTTAGGGACGGGCCGGCTGCGATTAAAATAGCAGGGACGTCATGGGGAATGGCTTCTGAGAGAACTTTGGTGTTATAGCCTTCACAGATATATTTCATATTCCCAAGGATGTTCTGGGCTAAATCCTTGGAAAACAGCACGCCCGTATTATAATTCACTTTAATGGCCTCTGCCCGTTTGCGGAGCGTTTTCATATATTTTACAAGCAGCTCCCCATAAAATTCCCGGTAGTTCGGATGTGCTTCTTCCCGTAAAAATTCAATATTTTCCACTGCCAGGACTTTATTCATCACGGGCTTAAATTCCTCTTCGTTCATCCCTTCTACGATAAATGCAATCGGCCTGTCTTCAATTTCCTGCCCTAAATCAATCTCCTGAAGCATGGCAAGGAAAATAGAAACCGACGGCTCATAGGCTACGATATTGACTTCTTTTTCCGTATTCTGCACCAAAGCCTTTAAATAAGCGCCGTTCCCAACCCCAAACAAGAACACCGGCGCATACCTGTGGATGTCCCCCAGCCGTTCCAGCCACGTCTTTATGGGCTCTTTGGCATTTCTTTTCCCGCCAAGGTACAAACGCCTGCCTTCTTTCTGGATACGGAAAATCTTTTCCCCATCCCAAGAAAGTTCTGCGGCAACCTCCGTTTCATCTTTGGCATATTTTTCCTCCCGCAACAAATCTGCAAAGGAAGGGTACCATTTTTCCATGGCTTTTAAATTCTTTTCCCATATTTCCTTACTCATTCCCTTCCTCCTTCGGCCCTTCATAAATATCCACTAGTTCCCGCAGCCCATGGTCCAGCGTATCCAGCATGTAAACCAAATCCCGCTCCTTGGCTGCTTCTAAATAATCTTCCAGTACCCCGATGACAAATGCTTGGAATTTTTGATATTCCGCATCCTCCATCCCATAAATATTCCCTTGCAGGAAAGCGCCACAGAACTTCTGTATCCGTTCCGCTAAGGCCACGCCTTTTAGGAGCACATTCTCATCCTTGTGGTAATAATAGGCGCCACAGGTAATGTCAATCCCGCACCTTAACTCCCGTGCCAATGCTTCCATGTTTCTCTCCATCCCTTCCGCTCCACCCAAGCACAAAACGTTGTGGAAATGTGCCTTCTGATTGCTGTTTTTCATCTTTTACCCGCTCCTTGGCGACATAATACCCTTCGTGCGAGTGTGCCTCCTGCCCGGAGGGCTTACTCTTATAGGAAAGCCATAGACTTTAGTACTTCATAGTAGTAAAGTCTTTCCTATAAGAAGAAAACAGAGGTACGGATGCCGTACCTCTGCAATTTTACAAGGCCAGTAACTTCCCTTTTTAACCCAATAAGGACAATACGCCCTGTGTAGACTGGTTTGCCTGTGCAAGCATGGACTGCCCTGCCTGTGCAAGGATGTTGTTCTTGCTGTATTCCACCATTTCGGCCGCCATATCAAGGTCACGGATACGGGATTCTGCTGCTTGGGTGTTTTCTGCTACATTGTCCAAGTTGGCAATGGTATGCTCTAACCTGTTCTGGATAGCGCCCAGTGCAGATCTTTGGGAAGAAACCTTGTTGATTGCTTCCTGTACTGCCTGAATGGTTGCATTTGCTTTTGCATAGCTGTCAACGCCCGGCTTTGCCATGTTGAAAGCGGATGTGGGAGCTGCAACGGTAACATCGTCTGCTGCTGTGTTGGTTGTCTGGAGGTAGTTCGCAAAGTTGCTCATGATTGCACCGCTCATGGCAGCCTTTGCAATGGAGATATCTGCTTTCATAGCAGTAGAAGCTGCTGCATACCTTGTGAAGCCACTCATCTGGGTCTGCTGCGTGCTCATCTTCGGTGCTGCTGTTGTGCTCATTGCTGGTGCTGCCTTTGTGCTCATTACAGAAAATGCCACTGTACTTCCTGCACCCGGTGTCCCTACGCTGGCAGCCTGTGTACTCATTTTTCCCAAAACAGCTGTTGTGCTCATCTTTGCAACCGGGTCACCGGAAGCATTCGTGCTCATCTTCGGTGCTGCCTTTGTGCTCATTTTCGCTACAGCGCTGCCAGCAGCATTCGTACTCGTTACTGGTACTTTGGCAGATGCTGTCCATGTACTTTTCTTATTCCCAATAAAATAAGTAGAGCCAGTTGTCTTATCCAGCTGCATTGCATACTGGTCTTCGTCTGCTGCCCTAGAAATTGCTGCGCCGAATACAGAAATCGCTGCTGCCTGATTTTCTGCCTGTGTCTTTTTTACATCGTATGCATAGGTATTGCCTTTATAGGTGACAGTGCTTGGCTTTTCCCCTGTCTGTACTTTGCCAAGCTGCTCTCCCTTGATGCTCCTTAAGCCCAGAGTTTCCGCGTTCATGTTGTCAATGGTAATCTGGATTTTCTGGTTTGCATTTGCACCTACATGGAGATTTTTGTTCTGGAAAGTACCATCCAGCAAATTCTGTTTATTGAACTGGGTTGTGGTGGAAATACGGTCCAATTCCTGTGTCAACTGGTCTAATTCTTCATTGATTGCCTCACGGTCAATGTTTTCATTGGTGTCATTGGCGCCTTGGACTGCAAGTTCATTCATCCTTTGGAGGATGGAGTGGGCTTCATTCAATGCACCTTCTGCCGTC
>CAOKUK010000229.1 GCA_948472595.1 uncultured Eubacterium sp. | reverse complement strand
TATGTGCAGACATCGCCTGGCCAGGCGCAGTCAGACCAGGCAGTGGATATCCTGATTGGGAACAATAAGAAGCACGAGCTGCCTGAGATTCTGGAAGCTTTTTTCGCAGGGAGGCGGGAAAGGGAGGCAGTGGAAGGGGGGGCGGCAAAGGCCGGAAATTGCTTCCTGTCAGACATTGGAAAGGAGCGGGATTACGAAAGGCTGTGGATTAGCCGTACGGCAGAGCATGCCAGGGCTTTTATTAAGGTGCAGGATGGCTGCAATCAGTTCTGCAGCTACTGTATCATCCCCTATGCCAGGGGGCGGGTGCGCAGCCGCCCCATTCGGGATGTGGTGCAGGAAGTGGCGTTGCTTGCAGAAAATGGATACCGCGAGGTAGTGCTGACAGGCATCCACCTAAGCTCCTATGGCTTAGGCCTTGAGGATAAGGTAGGGCTGTTGGATTTAATCCAAAGTGTCCATCAGGTTCCGGGGATTGAGCGAATCCGCCTGGGCTCCTTAGAGCCCCAGATTATTACTGAGCATTTTGTGCAGGAACTCTCCAAGCTGCCCAAAATCTGCCCTCATTTCCATCTGTCCCTGCAAAGCGGCTGTGACGCCACCTTGAAGCGGATGAATCGAACATACACCTGCCAGGAATACGAAGACCGATGCAGCCTTCTGCGCAAGCATTTCACCCATCCAGCCATCACTACGGATGTGATTGTGGGCTTCCCCCAGGAAACGGAAGGGGAATTTGAAGATACCAGGGAATTTTTAAAGAGGATTGGCTTTTTTGAGATGCATATTTTTAAATACTCCATGCGGAAGGGAACTCGAGCCGCCCAGATGCAGGGGCAGGTGCCAGAAGATCAAAAAGCCAGGCGCAGTGAGGCGCTTTTTGCAGATGCCGCCCCTATGGTTCGTAACTATCTGGAATGGCATCTGGGCAAAGAAGTAGAGGTGCTGATGGAAGAAAAGACTGTCATAAATGGGCAGGAATATTTTCTGGGACATACGAAAGAATATGTGAAGGCAGCGCTTCTGGCAGAGAAGGCTCCCGCTTTAGATTTGACGAACCAGATTATAAAGGCAAAGGCGGAGTCCTTGCTGGGAGAGGATATGCTTTCTGTTACAGGCATATTGTAATAGGAATCTACAGTTTCTGGAAACTAACAGTTGCAATATTTTCAGCAATGAGCTACAATTTCTATATAAACGAGGAGCCCATTTCCTTTGTTTATCATAAGTTAGTGACACTTATAATCATGATTGTAAGGGAGGCGTTAAATTGGGAAGCTTTATGGACAAGCTGCAAAAGCAGACATATAAAGGCAAGGATTCAGATACAGAAAAAGAAAAAAGCCAGAATAAGGCACAGAAGGAAGATTTCTTGATAAGGCAGATTGACGAATTTAAGGATAAGGCGAAGCAGCTTCAGGAAATGCTGGGCAAGAAGGAAGGCAAAGTCAAAGAGCTTCAGGAGATTCTAGAGAAGCGGGAGGAGCAGGCAAAGCGCCTCCAGAGCCTGATTAGAGAACAGCAGCAAGAATCTGAGAAATTAGTGCAGGGCGTTAATGCGCGGATAGATTCTATGATTGCCAAGGTAGACAGCCATCTGGAAGCCATGGACTCCGCTTTAAACCAAAAAGTTGATGACTTGGCGAAAAATTTCACTGTACAGTTAAAGGATGCGAATGACAGTTCCAGGAAGGAAGCCGCTGAAATAAACGGAATGATACAGGGCATTTCGGAAAATATGGACGGTAAGCTGCAAGCCCTCACAGATTCCGTAGAGGGCAAATCGCAGGCTATGGCAGAAGCGGTGGAAGGGAAAATGCAGGCTCTGACAGATGCCACAGATGGAAAAATGCAGGCTCTGACAGAATCCGTAGATGGAAAAATGCAGGCTGTCACAGAGTCCATGGATGGGAAGGTGCAGTCCTTGTCAGATACTGTGGATGAGAAGATGCGCACCGTATCCGGCGTTGTAGATAAGAACCTGCAGAGCATTAATGGCACGGTAAAGGAGCAGATGCAGAGTGTCACGGGCACGGTCGGCCAGAATATGCAGACCCTTTCGGAAGCTGTAGATATGAGCTTGGAGGAGCAGGCGGATTCAATGAAATCCCTGTTAGGGGAAGTCTCTGCCAAACTGGCGGAGGCCAGCGCAGAAATATCCAACGCTGCTGCAAAGTCCCAGAAGGGAATTGAGAAGAAGCTGGAAACGATGCAGACAGAGCTTGGGGAGAAGGTTCACAGTGAAAATGTGAAGTGCTACCGCAATGTGCAGGTGTTGGTAGAGGAATTGGAGCAGAGGTTAGACACAATGGCGGAGGAAGGAGCCTTGGGCACAGACAAGAAGTATGTCTGGCTGCAGCTGGTGCTTACCTTTATCAATTTAATCGGCGTTGTGATTGTGGTAGGGCGCGTCTTGGGGTTTTACTAAGCCGCACACAAGAATATAAAGGCAAGAGGGAATAGGATGGATCAGAAAAAGAGCATATGGGTCATAGGGCATAAGAATCCGGACACAGATTCTATCTGTGCGGCCATTGCCTATGCTGAATTAAAGAATAAAACAGGGAAGCAGACATATGAGGCCAAGCGCGCCGGGCAGATTAATGAGGAGAGCCATTTCGTGCTGGAGTATTTTGGTTTCCCAATCCCGGAATATGTGGCAGACGTGGGCGCTCAGGTGAAGGACATTGAAATCCGCAAGACCCAGGGGATTGGGAGCAATGTTTCCTTGAAGACTGCCTGGGAGACCATGAAAGAGCAGAATGTGGTGACGCTGCCTATCACCAGCCAAGGAGGCCTGCTGGAGGGGTTGATTATCACAGGGGATATTGCGACTTCCTACATGGATGTGTACGATAACCGGATTCTTTCAAAGGCCAGGACGCAGTACAAGAACATTGCAGAGACCTTGGAGGGCGAGGTGCTGGCAGGGAATGCCCATGGGTATTTTGTGAAAGGGAAAGTTGTGGTGGGCACGGAAAGCCCGGAGCTTATGGAGGAATATATTGAAGATGACGACATGGTGATTCTGGGGAACCGCTATGAGGTGCAGCTCTGCGCCATTGAGATGAATGCGAGCTGCATTATCGTGTCTTCGGGCGCAAAAGTCTCCAAGACCATCCAAAAACTCGCAGAGGACCGGGGCTGCATCATCATCACGACGCCGTATGATACATATACCGTTTCCAGGCTGATTAACCAGAGCATGCCGGTGAAATACTTCATGCGCCAGGAACACCTGATTACCTTTGAGACAGAGGAGTATATTGATGGCGTCAAAGAAATCATGTCCAGGGAGCGGCATAGGGATTTCCCCATATTGAAGGAAGACGGAACTTATGTGGGCATGATTTCCCGCAGGAACTTGCTGAATATGAAGCGCAAGCAGATTATCCTGGTAGACCACAATGAGAGGACTCAGGCGGTGGATGGAATAGACGGGGCTGAGATTTTGGAGATTATCGACCATCACAGGCTGGGCAGCCTCGAGACAATTTCTCCCGTGTTCTTCCGCAATCAGCCCTTAGGATGCACCTCTACCATTATCTACCAGATGTATCTGGAACAGGGGGTTGAGATTTCCAAGGGGATTGCCGGGCTGCTGTGTTCCGCCATTGTTTCTGACACGCTGATGTTCCGCTCCCCTACCTGCACGCTGATAGACCAGCAGGCGGCGGAAGCCTTGGCGGAGATTGCGGGGATCCAATTGGAAGAGCATGCCAAGCGGATGTTCCAGGCTGGGAGCAATTTTAAGTCCAAGACGCCAGAGGAGCTGCTGTTCCAGGATTTTAAGACTTTCCAGACAGAAGACATGGAAATTGGAATCGGCCAGCTGACTGCCATGAGCACAGAAGAGCTGCGAGAGGTAAAAGAGAGGCTGGTAGGCTATATCTGCCAAGTGCAGAAGGATCGCCGCTTGGATATGGTCTATGTGATGCTGACCAATATACTGGAAGAGAGTACAGAGCTTATTTTTGTGGGGGAAGACGCAAAAGAGATTGCAATGCAAGCTTTCCGCGGGCATGCAAAGGATCAGGGGGACAGCCTATGGCTGAAGGGCGTGGTGTCTCGGAAAAAGCAGATGGTGCCGGCGCTGATGCTGGCTTTGCAGGGGCATTGATGCAAGCGGCATGGAGGCGGGCAGAGTTCTGCAAGGAGCTGGATTTGCAAAAAATAGGGGCGAAAGAGAAAAGTGCGTAGAAAAAAGGTAAAATCAGGTTTTTTTATACCGATAAATAAAAAGATAGATAGTAAGAGTACAGAAGCATAAAGAGCATTGGAATAGGATAATAGGAAAGAACGTGAGTATCGGGACTTGCAAAAAGGGCGGATAGAAAGAATCAGGAAAGGCATGGGCTTACAGAAAAAGGCGATGGAAAGAACCAGGAAGCATATGAGGCCTGCAAAAAAGGGCGAGGGGAAGGCAGGCATAGGATTTGCAGAAAAAGGCGTGGGCTCTGCCAAAGGGAGAGGGAAAGCGGCAGAGAAAAGAGAGGGCTTAAGGAAAGAAAAGCGCAGGGAAGGGGAAAATGGGGGAGTCTCTGCAAAAACAGGCAGCAGGCTGGGGAAGAAACAGAGATGGAAGCCAGGGAACATGCTCTACCCCCTTCCGGCGGTATTGGTGACAGTGGCGGATAAAAAAGGGAGGGACAACATATTCACCGTGGCTTGGACGGGGACGGTCTGCACCAATCCGCCTATGGTGTATGTTTCCGTGCGCCCTGAGCGGCATTCCTATCACATGATTCAGGAAACAGAAGAATTCGCCATCAACCTGGCGACAAAGGATTTGGCCTATGCAGTGGATTATTGCGGGGTGAAATCAGGCAGGGATGTGGATAAGTTTGAGGCGCTGCACCTTACCCGGCAGGAAGCTTCGGAAATCTCGGTTCCCTTGCTGGCGGACAGCCCTGTCAATATTGAGTGCAAAGTGGTGGAGTGCAAAAGGCTTGGCTAGATCGGAAGAGC
>CAOKUK010000228.1 GCA_948472595.1 uncultured Eubacterium sp. | reverse complement strand
GGCAGAGCTGATTGAGGATTCCATACATAAGGTGAGCCTGGGATCCAAGCTGGCAGAGGACACCAGCGAGTCCCTGTCCGAAATCATGGAGAAGATTGAGAAGGTCGTGGATCTGACTCAGAGCATCGCAACCGCTTCCAACGACCAGGCTACGGCAGTGACGCAGATTGACCAGGCCATCAGCCAGGTATCCCAGGTGACGCAGACCAATTCCGCCACCAGCGAGCAGTGTGCGGCAGCCAGCGAGGAGCTGTCCAACCAGGCGGCCACATTGCGGACGCTTGTGGGGAATTACAAGCTGAAATCCGGCAGCGGCTCTGGCGGCCATTCCGCAAAGGGAGATTCCTTCAAGCCGGTAAATGACAATGAGAAGATTATTTCCCTGGACGGTGAGTTTGGGAAGTATTAAAAAATCAAGAAATTTGAATATCCCCCGCGGTTTTCTGTGGGGGATATTTAATGTGCCGTTATGGATGCGGAATAACTTTAAGCCCCCTTTCATATAGTGTAGTATGGAAAGAGAGAAGAAGGGACGCCTTTTGCAGGCGAAGGAACATGTAAAATCGAATATTGTGGAATCCTTAGAGCTCCCCAAGGACATCTTCTACGGCGCCGTCATCATCACCGCCCTGGGGCGCAGCCAGGTCCTGATTGAAAATTACAAGGGCATCATTGAGTATACCCAGGAAAAAATACGCCTGCAGGCAAAAGGCTGCCAGGTGACGGTAGAGGGCCAGCGCCTTGTGGTGGAATACTACACCCATGAGGAGATGAAAATCACCGGCCTGATAGAGGGCGTGCGATACGATTCATGAAATGAGGCAAAGGGGGCTTTTGGTGTTAATCGATAAGCTGAAATATGCGCAAGGCTATGTGAGGGTAAGGCTCTATGGGTATGCCCCAGAGCGTTTCCTGAATTTGTGCAGCAACCATGACATCTTAATCTGGAATATGGAGCATGTGGAAGGCCAATATGAATTCTGCATCAGCGTAAGGGGCGTAAGGCAGCTTCGGCCAATCCTGCGGAAAACAAGGACAAAGATTGTGATTCTGGAGCGGATTGGCCTTCCTTTCGCACTGCGGCGCTACCGGAAGCGGAAGGTGTTTTTCGCAGGGGTCGCCTTGTGCTGCGCCCTGATTTATGGCATGTCGCTGTTCGTGTGGAAAATCGAAGTCAATGGGAACCTCCATGAGACAGACAGCAGCATCCTCAAATTTTTGGAGGGAAAACAGGTATACCATGGCCTGTTAAAAAGCAAAATAGATTGTGAGAAGGTAGAGGAGGAGCTGAGGGCTGGGTTTTCGGACATTATCTGGGCTTCCGTGAAGCTGGAAGGGACCATGCTGATTGTGGACGTGCAGGAGAATCTGGCGGCCAACCAGCAGGCGGCAAGCAAGCAGGGGGAAGAGGATGCGCCCAGCGACCTGGTGGCGGATAAGGACGCCGTGGTATACAGCATCCTGACCCGCAGGGGGACGCCTTATGTGGAGAAAGGGGCAGAAGTCCATGCAGGGGATTTGCTGGTGGAGGGGAAGAACCCGGTGATGGACGACAATGGGGAGGTGGCCTCTTACCAATACTGCATGTCGGATGCGGACATATTGGGCATCACGGAGTATTCCTATGAGGACACATTCCCGCTTTGGCATGAAGTGAAGAAATTCAGCGGCGAGGAAAGCAGCGCCTATGGGGTGCGCCTGTTCCATAAGCAGGGGATGCTGCCCCATATTTCCCACAAGTTCTCGGCTTATGATGTGGTCACGGATGTGTATGACGTGAAGGTTGGGGAGACATTTTACCTGCCGCTGTCCTTCTGGAAGGAGACCTATAAGGAGTACCATATGGAGCGGGAAAAATATGGGCAGGCAGAGGCAAAGCGGCTGGCGGAGGAAAAAATAAGCGAATTTTGTCAAGAATTAGCAGAAAAAGGGGTTCAAATTATAGAAAATAATGTTATGATAGTAACAGATGAAAAAAGCTGCTCCGCTTCCGGGACAATCCGGGTCATCGAGCCCATTGGCGTCCGGAAGGCGACAGCAATGACAGGCACAGGACAGGAGGGGCCAAGAGAAGATGAGTCTGATGGAGACAGTGATTGAAATCCCTGCAGGGCATATGGCCAATGTGTTTGGCCAGTTTGACATGCACCTCAAAAAGGTGGAGCGGGCCTTTGGGGTCACCGTGGCCATGCGGGAGGATAAAATGAAGCTGCTGGGGGCTGAGCGGGATGTGCAGAAGGCCTCCCGGGTGTTTGCGCAGCTTTTTGAGCTGTCCCGGCGGGGCAGCCAGATTACGGAGCAGAATGTGGATTATGCCATTGCCCTCACCTTTGAAGAGAAGGAATCCGCCATTGTGGAGATAGACAAAGAGCTTATCTGCCATACCATCAATGGCGCCCCGGTGAAGCCCAAGACTTTGGGGCAGAGGAATTATGTGGAGGAAATCCGCAGGCGGATGATTGTCTTTGGATTAGGGCCTGCCGGGACAGGCAAGACCTACTTGGCCATGGCAATGGCGATTACGGCCTTCAAGAAGGAAGAGGTGAGCCGGATTATCCTGACCCGGCCAGCCATCGAGGCTGGGGAGAAGCTGGGCTTCCTGCCGGGGGATTTGCAGAGCAAGGTGGATCCCTACTTAAGGCCCCTTTACGATGCGCTGCATCAGATTATGGGGCCGGACAGCTTCCAGAGGAATATGGAGAAGGGGCTGATTGAGGTGGCTCCGCTGGCCTATATGCGGGGGAGGACGTTAGACAATGCGTTTATCATCCTGGATGAGGCGCAGAACACCACGCCTGCCCAGATGAAGATGTTCCTGACCAGGATTGGGTTTGGCTCCAAGGTCGTGGTGACGGGGGACGCCACTCAGAAGGATTTGTCCCCAGGAGCCGTATCCGGCTTGGACGTGGCGCTGCGGGTGCTTCGGAATGTGGAGGAAATTGGGATATGCAAGCTCACCAGCAGCGATGTGGTGCGCCATCCATTAGTACAGAAAATCGTAAAGGCTTATGAGGATTATGAGAAACAAGAAAAAAAAGGAACTAGGGAAAGAGACAGGAATCGAGAGCGTGGAAGAGGCAGGAAAGGGTAGGATTCAAGATAAGGACAGGGAAGAAGGCCAGGAGCTGGCCAAAGCAGGTAAGCGCAGGCAGCGGCGGGATGAGGCTGGCATGGGCTCCATGCTCTTTTTTATGGCGGCCTGCGGGGTGTCGGAAGGCGTACTTGCCGGGTTTTTGTCCAAGCAGGAGACAGACGTCCTCCTGTGCTTGGCCTTTTTGGGAATCCTGTACTATGCGGCGCTCCTTACCGGCATGGAGCTGTGCCGCAGGCAGCGGGAATGGTTCTATGAGAAGGCCGGCAATTACAGGCAGCTTGCCCTCTGGCATGGGCTGTCCTGCGGGGCGGCTGTGGGGATGGCTTTTCTGCCGGGGTTTGCCAGGCCGCTGCTTTTCGTGTCCATGGGCATGTCCATGGTATCCAATTCCTTTTTCGGCCTGATGTTTGGCATGTATCATGGGATGGTGTATGTCCTATGCGGGCAGGGGAGCCTGTATCTGTTCCTCTGCGAAATACTGCTGGCGGCCGGCGGCTGTCTGGCGGCTTACTTTTTGGAAAGCAGGGAGAGCTTGCCATGGAAGGCGGTTTTTCTGTTCCTCTATGTGTTTGCGGACGTCCTGATTTTTTCCTACCTGGCATTTGGCGTGCTGGAATGGGACGTGCTTGCCTTGGGGGCAGGCAACGGGCTGGCGTCCTCCATGGCTGGCGTCCTCCTGTACCCAGGGCTTTTGGCAAGGCTTCAGGCGGCGCCGCAGAAGCGGCTGGAGAAAATCCTCCAGGAGAACTTTGGGCTGGTGCAGGATGTGCGCAGTTTTTCGAAGGCGGACTATGAGCATGCCAAACGGGTGTCGGCGTTGGCGGGGGCTTGCGCCAACCTGGTGGGGGCTGATGCGGACGTGGCTTCTGCGGGGGGCTTCTACTACCGATTAGGCAGGATGCTGGGAGAGCCTTATGTGGAAAATGGGGTGGCTTTGGCAAAGAGCAGCCATTTCCCCCGCTCCGTGGTGGGTATTTTAAGTGAGTACTATGGGGAGGAAAAGCTCCCCTCCACCGTGGAATCTGCGATCGTACATATTGTGGACAGCCTGGTGGCCAGGTTCGAGCTGCTGGAGGCTAAGACCGCCTCCAGCTCCTGGAATCAGGATATCCTGGTATACCAGACCCTGAACGAGCATTCTGCATCCGGGCTTTACGATGCATCCGGCTTTAGCATGAATATGTTCCTGAAAGTCAGGGATTATCTGATAAAGGAGGCAAAACTGTTTTGACTGTGACATTAGAAGATGGAGCAGGGGCTGCTTTCCCCTTTGACTGCCAAACGCTGGCAAGGGAAGTGGTTGGGGCGGCTCTTGACTTTGAGGGGTTCCCGTATGAGGCGGAGGTGGGGGTGTTTTTGGTCTTGCCGGGGGAAATCCATGCCCTGAACCGAGAGCACCGGCAGATTGACCGCCCAACGGACGTGCTGTCCTTCCCCATGATTGCCTATGGGGCGCCAGGGGACTTTAGCGCCTTAGAAGAGGATGGGGACAATTTTAACCCGGACACGGGGGAGGCGATGCTGGGGGACATCGTGCTGAACGTGGAATGGGTGAAGGAGCAGGCCGGGCAGTATGGGCATAGCGAGAAGAGGGAATTTGCCTTTTTAATCCTGCACAGCATGCTGCACCTTTTGGGCTATGACCATATGACCCCGGAGGATGCGGCGCTGATGGAAGAAAAGCAGCGGGAGATTCTGAATCAGATGGGCATTTTTCGGTAATATTAGGGTTACTATTCTATTCAGCGTCTTGCAGTGAATGCGTAGGCTTGCTGAATAGCTGCTACAAAATACACAGTAGAGTTTGGAGGAGACAGAGATGAAAAAACGTATGGTATGGCTGCTGATGGCAGTATGCGCAATTTCCCTGTCTGCAGGCTGCGGGAATTTTTAAGAGGATGCG
>CAOKUK010000227.1 GCA_948472595.1 uncultured Eubacterium sp. | reverse complement strand
GATACAGCGTGACAGGGATTGCATCCAATGCATTCAGCGGCTGCGGGAAATTAAAGTCCGTATCCATTGGGAAAAATGTGGCTTCCATTGGGGCAAAAGCATTTTATCAATGCAAAAAGCTCACAAAATTGACCCTTCCGCCAAAGGTCTCCTCCATTGGCAAGCAGGCCTTTGGCGGCTGTGGGAGCTTGAAGTCCATAACTTTGCAGACGGAAAAATTGACGTCTAAGTCGGTGGGGGCGAAGGCCTTTCAGGGCGTCCATGCCAAGGCCACGGTCAAAGTGCCCAAGAAGAAAAAAGCAGCCTATCAGAAGCTCCTGAAATCAAAGGGCCTTGGGAAAAAGGCAAAGGTAAAGTAGCCCTTCGGCTTTGGGGCAAATCGCTGCCAGATTGTTACGAAAGATAGTTTTTCATGGTTTTCAAAGCAGATTTTTCCAGGCGGCTGACTTGGGCCTGGGAGATATGGATTTCTTCAGCCACTTCCATCTGGGTCTTCCCCTCGAAGAACCGAAGGCTGATGATATAATTCTCCCGCTCATTCAGCCGCTTCATGGCGTCGCTTAGGGAGAGGTTTTCCACCCAGGCTTCCTCCTTGTTCTTTTTGTCGCTGATTTGGTCCATCACATAGAGGGTGTCCCCGCCGTCCGTATAGACCGGGTCGTAGAGGCTCACCGGGCACTGGATGGCGTCTAGCGCAAACACAATATCCTCTTTGGGGATACCGATTTCCTCTGCAATGTCGTCAATGGTGGGCTCTTTGGACATTTCCCGGGAAAGGATCTCCTTGGCGTGGATTGCCTTATAGGCCGTGTCCCTGAGGGAACGGCTGACTCGGATGGAGTTGTTGTCCCGCAAATACCGCCGGATTTCCCCAATGATCATCGGAACAGCATACGTGGAGAATTTCACCCCGATGTCCGGGTTGAAGTTGTCGATGGATTTTATCAGCCCAATGCACCCAATCTGGAATAAATCGTCCACGTTCTCATTGCTGTTGGAAAAGCGCTTGATGACGCTTAGGACAAGGCGCAGGTTTCCCTTGATGTAGGTTTCCCTGGCCTCCTTATCCCCCGCCTTGATGCGGGCAAACAGATCACTTTTCTCCCCTTCCTTTAAGATAGGGAGCTTTGCGGTGTTGACCCCGCAGATTTCAACTTTGTATGCGGCCATGGCGTTACCTCCGGAAATATCATGTTCTCACGGAATGAGCCGTGAATAGCAACCTAATTTTAAGCCTAATAAAAGAATGCACGAAAATCCCCCCTTTTATTCATAAAAAATTCATGGTATAATCCAGAGGGAAAGCAGTGAAATGCGCCCAAACATATCTTCAAAAAGTTAGGAGAATAAGCCGTGAAAGATGCCATTGACATAAGGAATGACAAGGAGCGTTTTGCCAGGAGCATCGTAAAACGCAGGAATATTATGTATATGACTAAGGAGCAGGCCAAGATGCACAAGGACAGGGAGGATGCGGAGCTGGTGATTGAGCAGCTCTTGAGCGAGAACGACAGGAAGTCCGCCGCATTGATTGAGCAGCTTTTGGCAGAGCAGGAGATGCTGCAGACTCAGTTATATACCGGCATGGACGCCACGGGGATGGCGCCGATGACCCAGGAGACACATAGCAGGATAGAGGCGATTTTAAATGAGAAGAACAAACAGCTGCAGGATCTTATCGCTATCCACACTGTGGAAGAGGCAAAGGAGGATTCGTCGTTGGATCGGGCATTTCCGGAAAATGCTGGCGCAAATGGATTCCCGGCAGAAGAGGGAACTGCGGGGGATGGCGCGCCGTCTGGGGCGCAGGGCTTTCAAGAGGACGATGCGGATTTTCCGAACATGGACGCAGTGCTTCAGGAAATAAAGTAACCCTTGAATCGCAATTGGCCAAAAGGGACAAGGAGGCGGGAATTATGGCAAAGCCAAAGGACAAGGCAGAAGAAGAGCAAAAAGTGCAAGAGGAGCTTCCATTAAGCGAGACCTGGCCGCAGGACGCCCAGGATGAATTGGAGGATTTTATCGAAGCGCAGGGAATCTATATCCGCCAATAAAGACAGCGAAAGGAATGGAGAATGACATGCAGAAACTATTAGACTTAATCAGCAAAGAGGTTATGGAGGCTTTTGCGGCGAATGGCTATGATGGGAAATATGGGAAGGCGACATTGTCTAACCGCCCGGATCTATGCGAATATCAGTGCAACGGCGCTTTGGCGGCTGCCAAGGAATACAGGTGCGCCCCCTTAAAGATTGCGGAGAGTGTGGCCAAAAGCCTTAAGGGGAACCCGATGTTTGCATCAGTGGAATCCGTGAAGCCGGGTTTTTTGAACCTGGTGCTGGCTTTGGATTTCCTGGCAGGCTACCTTAAGGAAATGGCGGCGGATGAGGAACGCTTGGGCTGTGAGAAGTGCAAGGCTCCTAAGACCATCATGATTGACTACGGCGGCCCGAACGTGGCGAAGCCGCTCCATGTGGGGCACTTGCGCTCAGCCATTATCGGGGAGAGCGTGAAGCGACTGGGCAAGTTTATGGGACATAGCGTGATAGGGGATGTGCATCTGGGGGACTGGGGACTGCAGATGGGGCTGATTATCACGGAGCTTCGGGAGCGCAAGCCGGGATTGGTATATTTTGATGAGGGCTACCAAGGGGAATACCCCAAAGAGCCGCCCTTTACCATCTCGGAGTTGGAAGAGATTTACCCGTCCGCCAGCGCAAAATCCAAAGAGGATGGAGCTTATAAAGAAGAAGCCATGCAGGCCACTTATGAGCTGCAGCATGGGCGCAAGGGGTACCAGGCGCTTTTGGGGCATATCCTAGACGTTTCGCTGAATGACTTAAAGCGCAATTACGAGAATTTGAGCGTCTCCTTCGAGCTGTGGAAGGGGGAGTCGGACGCACAGCCCTACATCCCAGACATGGTGCGCAAGATGAAGCAGGACGGCTTCGCCTACCTCAGCGATGGCGCCTTGGTAGTGGATGTGAAGGAGGATACGGACACAAAAGAGGTGCCGCCCTGCATGATCTTAAAGTCAGACGGCGCGTCCCTTTACAACACGACGGATTTGGCTACGATTGTGTGGCGTATGAAGGATTACCGCCCGGACGAGATTATCTATGTGGTGGACAAGCGGCAGGAGCTGTATTTTACCCAAGTGTTCCGCTGCGCCAGGAAGACAGGCTTGGTGGAGCCAGGGACAGAGCTGAAGTTCTTGGGCTTTGGCACCATGAACGGCAAGGACGGCAAGCCTTTTAAGACCCGGGAGGGCGGCGTGATGCGCTTAGAGTACCTGGTGTCCGGCATTAATGAGGAAATGTACAAGAAGATTACGGACAACCATACGGTGGAGGAGGAAGAGGCCAGAAAGACGGCCAAAATAGTAGCCCTTTCCGCCATCAAGTATGGGGATCTGTCCAACCAGGCCTCGAAGGATTATGTTTTCGATATCGACCGCTTCACTTCCTTTGAAGGCAACACAGGGCCTTACATCCTGTACACGATTGTGCGGATTAAGTCCATCTTGAAGAAGTACCAGGCAGAGAAGGCTATGCCGGAGGGCGCCGGCATTCTCCCGGCCCGCTCAGACAGCGAGAAGGCCCTTATGCTGGAAATCAGCAAGTTTAACGGCATGATGGAAAATGCCTATGAGGAGACGGCGCCGCACAAGGTCTGCTCTTACATTTATGACCTGGCGAATGCCTTTAACCATTTCTACCATGAGACTAAGATTATGGCGGAGCCGGATGAGATGCAGCAGGCAGGATACATCAAGCTGCTGGAGCTGACCAAAAGGGCGTTGGAGATTTGCATAGATATCCTAGGATTTGAGGCGCCGGAGAGGATGTAAAAATGGCGGGGCAAAGTAAGGGGCAGGAAAGCAATAAAATAGTAAAATATAGTAAAATAAGGATGCGGATTAGGAGGATAGAGATATGGCAAGATACGATGTGACAGCGTTAGGGGAACTGCTGATTGATTTCACTTACACGGGCATGTCCGAGCAGGGGAATTCCATTTTGGAGGCCAACCCGGGAGGCGCCCCCTGCAATGTGCTGGCGCTGCTTAATAAATGCGGCAGGAGCACGAACTTTATCGGGAAGGTTGGGAAGGACCAGTTTGGCTACCTGCTGCGGGACACCCTGGAGGATTTGAAGATTGGGACGGAAGGCCTTTGCTTTGACGATGAGGTGAAGACCACCCTTGCCTTTGTGAAGACTTTTGAAAATGGGGATCGGGATTTTGCCTTCTACCGCAACCCGGGCGCAGACATGGCGCTGTCTGAGGAAGAGGTGGACACAGAGCAGGTGAAGGACAGCCGCATCTTCCATTTCGGCACCCTCTCCATGACCCATGAAGGCGTGTGCAAGGCTACGGAGAAGGCCGTCAATGCGGCCAAGGACAGCGGCGCGCTCATTTCCTTTGACCCGAACCTGCGCATCCCGCTCTGGAAGGATTTAGGGAGGGCAAAGGAGAAGATGGAGTACGGCCTCAGCAAATGCGATGTGTGCAAAATATCAGAGGAAGAGGTGGAGTTCCTCACGGGTGAGAAGGATATTAAGAAAGGCGCAGCCATCCTCCGAGGAAAGTTCCCCGTGAAGCTGTTCCAGGTGACAGCGGGGGCGGAAGGCAGCTATGCCTTCTACAAGGATTTGGTGGTCTATAAGCCAAGCTTCAAGCTGGGCGGGACGATTGAGACCACAGGCGCAGGGGATACGTTTTGCGGCAGCATCCTCCATGGTCTGCTGGACCGGGACATTGACAGCCTGACAAAGGGGGATTTAGAGGAGATGCTGACGTTTGCCAATGCGGCGGCCTACCTGGTGACGACGAAGAAGGGGGCAATCCGTTCCATGCCAGAGTTGGAGGACGTCTGGAAGGTTATTCGGGAAAATTAAAAAATTTGCAAAAGGACCTATGCATAGTTTCCGGGAAAAGGGGAAAGCCTATCCTCAACAGGCATGCCACTGCCTGATTTCGATTAAGGAAAGGAGTTTCCCATGAACCAGATTTCAGAAAAAGAGCTGT
>CAOKUK010000226.1 GCA_948472595.1 uncultured Eubacterium sp. | reverse complement strand
GAAGCCTTTGGAATTTCCAGTCAAGCGGCGATAAGTACTTTTTCCTGTGGGCTGACAGCTGGCAGGGAGCAGGCTATGGCTCAATGGCTACCATCAGCAAGGAAGGGTGGAATGCCAATCAATCCGTAATCAAGAGGGTTCCTCTGGATAAGGAGCGCTGGCTTTTGACTACAGTTGTCATGGACGGCACCACAATGTCCTATTATGAGAACGGCAAGATAGTCGGCTCTGTGCAGTCTGGGGTAAGCGTAAAGGATTTGGGGCATACCACGATGAATTATATTGGGAATACCTATTCCGAAACAGACGGCACTACCACAGGCAAATTTGCGGACTTCAAGATTTACAACAAGGCCTTGAGCGCCGAGGAAGTCGCTGCCATGTACGCTCCCTCGGACGACGCCATTATCGCTGCTGACAAGGATGCCCTGAGCCTGGACAATGTCACGGGCATTGTGGAGAGCATTAAGCTCCCGTCTAAAGGACTTTATGGTTCTGACATTACCTGGACAAGCAAGAACAGCGGCATTGAAATTGGGGAAAAAGGAGCGGACGGCTATTACGCCACCACCATCACAAGGCCCATAAGCGGGGCAGGGGAAGCCAAAGGCAACCTGGTGGCCACCATTTCCTATGGGTCAGGCACGCCCGTCACCAAAGAGATAGCCGCGACTGTGGCAGAGCGCTACTCTGACCAGCAGATTGTGGACCATGATAAGGAAACAGTGGCAGGCGCAGTGGGCTCTCTGGACAATGTATTTACGCAGACCATTACCCTTCCGGCAACCGGCGAATGGGGCTCTTCCATTACATGGGAATGGGTAGGAGCCGAAGGGCTGGTTACCGTGCCGGCGCAGGCGGATGAAAAAGGGAATTACATCGCCCAGGTGAAGCGCCCGGCTATGGGTTCCCCAGATGCGGAAGGCAAGCTCCGTGCGACCCTTACTTGCGGGAGCGTGAAAGGCAATGCGGAAATCAATGTGAAAATATGGGCGTTCCACGGCGCGCCAACCATTATTGAGAAGATGGACGCCATCAACGTGACCACATTGGCAGGGCGCAGCCCCTCCCTTCCGAACTTCCTGTCCGTGAAGTACTCCGATGGGAGCACAGGCAAGCTGAAGATTACTTGGCCGGCTTCGATTGAGCCGGAAAAATATGCGGCGGCAGGCTCCTTTACCGTAGAAGGCCAGGTGGAAGGCCAGGCGGAGAAAGTTACGGCAAATGTGACAGTAGTGGCCGGAGACGATAAAGCCAAGAACGCTGTATCCAACAGCTTTGACTTATATGACATTTCCCTGGATAAGATTGGGGAGAATGGCTCTATCCTGACCCAGAATCGGGAGAGGGATATTGTATACCTGAAATTACTGGACAATAAGCAGATGCTTTACAATTTCTATCGGACCTTTGGGGAGAATGACGTCATTGCAAATGTAACCCCATTGGGCGGGTGGGATGCGCCTTCCGGGCTGCTCCGCGGGCATTCCACCGGGCATTATATCTCTGCCCTTTCCC
Organism: uncultured Eubacterium sp.; assembly: GCA_948472595.1. GTDB lineage: Bacteria > Bacillota > Clostridia > Lachnospirales > Lachnospiraceae > Petralouisia. Next base: position 3,513 of record CAOKUK010000226.1, on the reverse strand, counting down.
TAGCTTATGCATCCACTGGGGACGCAGAGCTGAAGGCAAAATTGGACAACATGGTAAGCGAGCTGCGCAGGCTGCAGAAGAAGTCTAAGGGAGACCCGGCGGCATTTAAGACAAAGGGCGTCCAGACTTCCGGATGGAGCAAGGACCCGAATGAATGGGGCGAGGGCTTTGTCAGCGCTTACTCCCCAGACCAGTTCGCATTGCTGGAGCAGTATACCCCATATGGAAGCGCGGATCAGGGTATCTGGGCGCCTTACTACACGCTGCATAAGCTGTTGGCAGGACTTTTGGACGCTTATCGGTGCGCAGGGAATGAAGAGGCCTTAGAGGCAGCCAAGGCTCTTGGGAAATGGGCGTATAACCGTTTGAGGGTGCTTCCCCAGGAACAGCTTACGAAGATGTGGGATATGTACATTGCAGGCGAGTTCGGCGGCTTCAACGAGTCCATGGCGCAGCTGTACCTCTTTGCGAAGGCAGATGGGGATGCAGATGCGGACGTATTCTTAAAGGGCGCAAAATTATTTGACAACACCAACTTCTTCAATAAGCTTTCCGCAAATGTGGACGATATCAAAGGCCGCCATGCGAACCAGCATATCCCGCAGATTATCGGCGCCATCAAGATGTATGAGGCAACGGTAGCGGCAGGAAGCCCGGAGATGTATTACTATAACGTGGCAGAGAATTTCTGGCAGATGGCTGTTTCTCGCTACGCTTATTCTACAGGCGGCGTGGGCCTTGGCGAGAAGTTCACGGAGCCTTACCGCCAGGCGAATTACATCGGCGACAGGAACTGTGAGACCTGTGCGGCATACAACATGATGAAGCTGAGCATGATGCTGAACAACTACAACCCAGACAACGCAGAGTATATGGACTACTATGAGAGGACCCTCTACAACCAGATTTTAGCCTCCCAGTCCCCGATTGTGACGGACAATGCCCATAACTCAACTACCTATATGCTCCCAATTTGCCCAGGCGCTTGGAAGCCGGGCGAGATGAGCGATGATTACCAGTCCTTCACCTGCTGCCACGGCACAGGAATGGAGAATCATGTGAAATACCAGGAGGCAGCTTATGCCAAGACTGCCGATACCTTATATGTAAGCCTCTACCTTCCGTCTACCGTAAGCTGGAAGGAAAAAGGGGTGAAGGTTGTCCAGGAGACCACATTCCCCTCTGAGACCACGAAATTAACTGTTAAGAAGCTGGGGAGCGCTGCGGCACAGTCCTTCGATATGAAGCTGCGCGTGCCTTACTGGGCAACAAAGGGATTTTCCGTGAAGGTGAACGGCGCAGAGAAGGTTTCAAATGCGCAGGCCAGCTCATACGTGGCCCTCAAGGGCGTGAAGGAAAACGACGTCATCGAAGTGACAATGCCCTGGAGCCTCCATTTGGATAAGACTCCGGATACCCTGGACGGTTCCGAGGTGGCAAGCTTGATGTATGGGCCCTTTGTCATGGCTGCAAAAGACGAAGGCTCAAATTGGCTGAGCCTGGTGCTGACCACAAAGCTGGAAGACCATGTTTCCGTATCCACCAATGAAGAAAACGGCTTCCCGGTGCTTACCACGAACGGCTACCAGTTTGCGCCCATGTTTGCGCCGGAATTTGTCACAGAGCCGTACCATGCTTATGTAAAGGTATCTGTTTCCCCAGAAGAAGGAGCCCTTTGGAATAAGCAATATCTGGCAAATGTCATCCAGTCTGCAGAGTCCAAGAACAAAGCGGACTACACGGCAGACAGCTGGAATAAGATGCAGGCAGCCCTTAGCGAGGCCAAAAAGGTGCAGGCAAACGCCTCCGCAGACCAGAATGCCATCGACAAGGCAGCCAATAACCTGGAAGCGGCCATTAAGGCATTGGTGAAGGCTTCCGTGAAGCCTGTGAAGCCAGGCCAGGCAGGCTCCGTAAAAGCTGCATGGGATGGCTCCCAAACCGTTAAGGTTACCTGGAAGGCAGCGAAGAATGCGACAAAATATGTGGTATACCGCTCCTATGACAAGAAGAAATACAGCAAGCTTGGCTCCACAACGAAAAAGGCTTACACAGACAAGAAAGCCAAGCCAGGGAAGACAGCATACTATAAAGTGCTCGCTTACAATAAGACGGTCAAGGGCTCATACAGCAAGGTGGCAAGCGCATACGTATTGAAAGCTCCTGCAAGCGTTAAGGCTAAGGTGAAGAAGAATAAAGTGACCATCAGCTACAAGAAAGAGAAATCAGCAACTGGCTATGTGATTTACCATGCAACCAAGAAGAATGGGAAATATAAGAGGGTCGCTTCCCTCAAGTCTCTGAAGAAAACCTTCAGCGTGAAGAAGGGCAGCCACTTCTATAAGGTTCGAGCCTACAAAAAGGTTGGCAAAAAGACGGCATACACCGGCTACAGCAAGATTGTAAGCGCTAAAGTGAAAAAGTAAAAGCCAGGAGCCATCCGCCAGAGGCGTCTGGCAAGAAGCAATACGGCAAATCGTAAGCAGTAACGAAGATTCTATAAGGCTGCCATACCGGCAATGGAAAAAGGTATGGCAGCCTTTTTTTGAGTCTTATACCTTTCAGTCTTTGACAATCAATGAAAATTTCCCATATTTTTGTAAAACTTTATGGTTGACATAAGGTTTCTTCTTTGTTATAATATCCCTTGTAATAAATTCGTAACAAATAAATTTGAGAAATCATTTATTTAATGAAGTTGTAACACTTTTAACAAAGGAAAGATAGCAGAAGAGATGTATGCTTTGTAACTATGTCAGAGCGGGATAGTTGCAAAAATTCAATAAAGCAAAGATAAAATGGAGGGTAAGATGAACAGGAATTCAATCAGAAGGGCAACCACCTGCTGCCTGACAGCAGCAGTCGTATTAGCGAATAGTTCTCTCGTGTCACACGCAGCCGTTAGCGCAGGGGCAGGCAATTTAATTGCGGCAGCGCAGGAAACAGAAGTGAGCCAGAGCCAGGGCGCAGACAATTCCGCCACGGCGGCAGGCATTTCCCAGATAATCGCAAGCTCCCTTACGGAGGATGGGGAAGGCGCAAAGGATGCAGAGAAGCCGGCAGAGACGATTGACACTTCCATTCAAAATGTTCAGAATGAGGTTCCGGTAAAGACCGAATTTGATGATATTGCGATAGCGCAGGTTGACAATTACGTGAATATCCGTTCCACCCCAGGCGAGGACGGCGAGGTGCTCGGGAAGCTTTATAACGATTCCGCATGCACCGTTTTAGCTACAGAAGGCGAATGGTACAAAATCCACTCCGGCAACGTGGAGGGCTACATAAAATCAAACTTCTTGGTGTTGGGAGATGCAGAATTAGCCAAATCCGTAGGCCGCAGGGTGGCAGATGTCCGGACAGACACTTTGAATGTCCGCACCGACACCAGCACAGAGGCTGAGCTGTTAGGCCAGGTGCCAGAGGGCGAGACCCTTAATGTAATCGAAGAGAACAATGGCTGGGTGAAGGTAGCCATTGAAGAAGGCGATGGCTGGGTATCCGGCGATTATG
>CAOKUK010000225.1 GCA_948472595.1 uncultured Eubacterium sp. | reverse complement strand
AAAATGTCCTTAGGCTTAGGGCGGATATTTTCCTCTGGGCAAAGGGGGCTCTGCTTTTTGCCTTGGCTTTGGGCGTCTGTTTTGTCTTTCCTTTTACGGCGCAGCAGTTTTTGCTGCAGCATATTTTGAATGCGGAGCCTGTGGGCTTTGCGGCAAAGCTTTCTCCGGCCTTCTTTCATCTGTCCCAATTTTGGGGCGCTGGGAATGCCGGCGGGTTTGCTGTTGGCTGCGCTTTGTTTGGCTTGCAGCAGCTTCTCTATGTGGGAGCCGTCAGCCTGTGCATGGCTTTCTGCTTTCGGATAAGGGTCTTCAAAGCTATTTGCCTTACAGGCCTGTTCCAGTTGCTGCTGCTTGCGGCGGATGCGGCGGCCGCAAGGCTGTATATTGCATTTTTCCATCGGATTTACCTGATGCGGGACATTTGCCATATAGGAGGATCCCTGGTTGCAATTTCAGGCAGGTGCGCTTTGTTTTTCTGCCTGCTTCTGGCGTGGCGTGTCTGTGGGAAATCATGTTCTGCCAAGGATGGGGAAGGCAGAGGCTGGCTGTTTTTCGCGCGGCAGCGGATGGCGCTCTTTGTCTTGTGCGCCGCATTGTCTGTTGTCCTGGCTTGGAAGGGCACAAAGCCAGGGGAAATGGAAAGGCTTTATTTCTTTATCGTATTCGCATTCGCAGGCTTGGCGGCAGCTGTCTTGTGCTTGCTGGACAGCTTGTTAAAGCGGGAAGGGAAAGCCTATAAGCGCGCAATGTTCCGCATGAAGGCCGCCAGCCAGGCCGACCTGTACCGCACGCTTTCGGAAAATTACGAGAAACAGCAGAAAAAAGTCCATGAGTATAAGAACCAGATTTTGTGCATTGAGTCTTTGCTGCGCAAGAAAATGTATTCGGAGTTGGAAGAGTATGTCAGCGGCATCAGCAAAAGCCTGGGCAGGGAGCTGGATGATTTCCAGACAAACCATCCCATTGCGGACGCAGTCATTAACAGGGCTTATCAGGAAATGCTGGAAAAGGACATTTTATTTGTGCCAAAAATCAGCGACCTGTCAGGCATCTGGATTTCAGATGGGGATTTGGTGGCCATCCTTTCCAACCTTTTGGAAAATGCCATTGAGGCATGCGCCGGCTGCCAAGGCAGGCGGATGGTAAAAATGAAGCTGGTCATAGAGGGCGCCTCCATTGTCCTGTCTATGCGGAATACTTACGAAGGACGGCTGGAAGTCAAGGATGGAAGGTTCCAGACCACGAAGGCAGAGGGGGCGGGAGAGCATGGGATTGGCCTTAAAAATGTGATGGAAGTGGTGGAGGCTTATGGCGGCTCTTATGTGATACAGACAGAGGGAGGGGAATTTTATATTGCAATCCTGATACCGAAAGAGAGGAGGGGTTGTGACAGTGCTTAGAGAATATTTGCAGATAAGAATATCCCTTTAAATCTTTGGGGCAGCCATTTGGCTGCCCCAATTTGAATCAAAAACTCCGCATTTTCCTCATTGCTTGCGGGAATAAATCCCAGCGCTTCGAATCCAAGCATGGATGCTTCTTACATTAATGGAACCTCCACGCCGTCTACATATACAGCGGTGATATCCTCTATATTGATTAAGGAGTTAAATTTGCCGAACAGTTCGAAATTGTATCCGCTCTTGGCATACCCATCAAAACCGCCGCCCCCGGAAAATGTGCCGAGCACAGAGTCTTTTGAGACTTCTCCGTCTGGCGTCCGATATCCTGTGCCGTCGAATGTGTCAGAGTCCTCAAGCTTTTCCCAGCCTTCTGGCGGGGTGTCGAAGATGTAGTAGGTGGCGCCGTCTTTCATTTTAAAGGTGACGAGTTGAACAGGATAAGGCTCCTCTCCTTCAAAATCAAAATGCATGTCAAAGTTCAGGGATATTCCACCGGAGGTGATTGTAATATCGGTGCATCCCTCCAGGGCGCTGCCATCTGCATGGCGGCGCGGCAACTGGCCGGTTGGCTTCAGCACAAAGGAATTTGCTATTTTGTACTCATAGTAGGTAATGTCGTTTTCCACAGTCTCGTTGTCCTTCACGCTCAGGTTGACATTTATGGTATCTTCCGGGCTTCCCTCTGTCTCAAACATGTATACATCATGGTAAAATGTTCGGATGGAGGTATGCGCCTCGTTTAAATAGACGGAATGCTCCGGATTCATGGTGCTGGTGCCAGGTTCAAAGGGACGGTTTGGTGAGGATGAAAAATAGTACTCTTCAGGCATCTCTTTCTTCTCTGTGCTTAAGGGGGTGCCATCTAAGGAATCCGTGCGGATGGAATAGTATACCTCACAGTTAACAGGGTCAAAGTAATAATTTTCCAAGGTGAATTGCAAGTTCTTGTAAATGATGGAATCGCCGCATTTCTGGGCATTTTCTGTGATTGCATTGGCTGTTGCGCTGTCTGCCTTATGGTGGGTAGCAGTCACCAAATCCCAAATATTCATCCCTGTCTGCGCATAGCAGATGCCATTTGCGCCAAAGGCAAGAATGAAGATTCCTGCGATGGCGGCTACCGCCCGCGCCCGGAGCTTCTGGGTGCGCCGCTCCTTCCTTTGGATGGCGCTCTCTACCATCTCCATGCCTAAGTCTTCTGGTAATTTTACGTCTGAAATAGCTTCCCTATAAGTGTTATGCTCCAACATCATGTCGCTCACTCCTTTCTAATGCTTGTTTGATTTTTTCCCTTCCACGCTGCAGCTGAGTCTGGATGGTGCTCTCGCTTTTGTGCAAAAGATGCGAAATCTCCCGCACAGAGTACTCCTCATAGTAGTACAGATGGATTGGCACCCGGTATTTCTCGGGTAAGTCCAGGATGGCATTTTTCAACGTGTCAAATGCATCTCCAGGCTCCGCCAAGGCTTCCCGGTTCCTGTCCCATTCTTCCAGCCGCAGAATATCGCGGTTCCATTTGCTTTTCAGGAAGTTTTTACAGATATTAATGGTGGTTCGGATAAACCATGCCTTTTCATGCTCTTGGGTCTTGAACTTGGGATGGTAAATCAGATATTTGTAAAAGACCTCCTGAAATACGTCTTCTGCCTGGTATCTATCCTTGCAGTAGGTCCATGCCAGCTTGTAGATCATGTCCTTGTGCTTTTGATAGCATTCCAGAACTTTTTGTTTCTCTGCGTATTTCATAATCTGTACCTCCTATATAAAGAAAACAACTAAGGAAGGCAAAATATCTCAAAAGGAGTGAAAAAATAAAATTATTTGAGCAGGGCGCAAGGAACGCCAGACAGTTATATCCTAGCAGAGGCGGTGGTTTTTGTAAAGTTACTTTTTCTGGATGCAAAATTGCCTGGAATATATGGAATAACCGGGAGGGTTCGGAGGAATGCGTAAATGACGCCTGCTGGCGGAATACCGACTGCAGGGATTAGACGGCAAAAAAATCGAGAACCTTGAAAGTTGATTCTCTCAAGGCTCTCGATGTGGTTCATTTCTATTGATTTTTGGCTACCCCATCAGCAAAAATTTATTTCTGGGCGATTGCCGCCTGCGCAGCCGCAAGCCTTGCGATTGGCACGCGGAATGGTGAGCAGGAAACGTAGTCTAATCCAATCTTGTTGCAGAACTCTACGGAAGACGGGTCTCCGCCGTGCTCGCCGCAGATTCCGATGTGGAGGTTGGGGTTCACTGGCTTCCCTAACTTGATGGCTGTTTCCATCAGCTTGCCTACGCCTGTCTGGTCAAGCTTTGCGAATGGGTCGTTCTCAAAAATCTTAGCGTCATAGTATGCCTCTAAGAATTTGCCGGAGTCATCGCGGGAGAACCCGAAGGTCATCTGCGTCAGGTCATTGGTGCCGAAGCAGAAGAAGTCAGCTTCCTTCGCAATCTCATCTGCGGTCAGGGCTGCCCTTGGGATTTCAATCATGGTGCCCACTTCGTATTTCAGGTCAATGCCTGCGGAGGCAATCTCTGCGTCTGCAGTCTCTGTCACGACTTTCTTCACATATTTCAGTTCCTTGATGTCGCCAACCAATGGAATCATAATCTCCGGCTTCACGTTCCAGTCAGCATGCGCTTTCTGTACGTTAATCGCTGCGCGGATGACGGCGCTTGTCTGCATCTTGGCGATTTCCGGATAGGTAACGGCCAGACGGCATCCACGGTTCCCCATCATCGGGTTGAACTCATGGAGGGAATCAATGATTGCCTTGATGTCCTCAACAGATTTGCCCTGGGCGTCTGCCAGTTTCTTAATGTCTTCCTCTTCGGTAGGAACGAACTCATGGAGAGGCGGATCCAGGAAACGGATGGTAACAGGGTTCCCTTCCAGAGCCTCATATAATTTCTCAAAGTCTCCCTGTTGTTCCGGAAGGATTTTCTCAAGGGCGGCTTCCCTTTCCTCTACGGTCTCAGCGCAAATCATCTCGCGGAATGCGTCAATGCGGTTGCCTTCGAAGAACATATGCTCTGTACGGCAGAGGCCGATTCCTTCTGCGCCCAGCTCGCGCGCTTTCTTGGCGTCGGCAGGAGTGTCTGCGTTGGTCCTTACCTTCAAGGTCCTGTATTTATCAGCCCATCCCATAATCCTGCCGAACTCACCGGCGATGGTGGCGTCAACAGTTGGGATTAAGCCGTCATAAATGTTGCCAGTGGAGCCGTCGATGGAGATGCAGTCCCCTTCGTGGTACTCTTTGCCGGCAAGCGTGAATTTCTTATTTTCTTCGTCCATGGTGATGTCGCCGCAGCCAGATACACAGCATGTCCCCATGCCGCGGGCAACAACGGCTGCATGGCTGGTCATGCCTCCACGCACGGTTAAGATGCCCTGGGAAGCCTTCATGCCTTCGATATCCTCCGGGGAAGTCTCCAGACGCACCAATACGACCTTCTCGCCTTTGGCTGCCCATGCCTTGGCATCGTCAGCGGTAAATACAATCTTGCCGCAGGCAGCTCCCGGGGATGCGCCAAGGGCTTTGGAAATTGGTGTGGTTGCTTTCAGTTTGGCTGCGTCAAACTGTGGATGCAGCAGGGTGTCAAGGTTACGCGGGTCAATCATGGCAACGGCTTCT